>CAZUGB010000176.1:0-11228 GCA_964619925.1 uncultured Candidatus Cloacimonadota bacterium | reverse complement strand
AAAATACTCATTTTTTTATATCTTACACTAATATATTACCCTGCGGTTAATAATTTGAATATTTATAACTGTTTATATTGCAATGCATAAGAGAAATACGCACAATTATTTCTAATCCTTACTTTTTTTGTAAAAAATTTCCGACAACTTATTTTTGGATACTTTAAATTCTTCGGAAATAGACCTAATAGCGTCTTTTTTCGTATATCCTTCATTAATTTTTTTTCTTATTTCTTGTATCAAAATTTCATTTGGTATTATCTTTTGTTTCGGTTCTTTTTGTAAAACAATTACAAATTCTCCCTTTATGTTAATTTCTTTTTCTCCGTTTACAAATTCCGATATTAACCCCCTGTACCCCGTTTCAAACTTTTTCGAAAGTTCTCTACCTATATATATTTTATACTCTCCGTTTGCTTTATAAATTTTGGAAAGTGTGGAAATTAATCTGTGAGGGGCTTCGTAAAAAACTATTGAACATGTAAGAGTTTTCATAATTTTCAATTGTTTATCAAAATCTTTGTTCTTTTTTGAAAAAAAACCCAAAAAATAAAACTCGGAAAGATCAAACCCGGAATTAACCAAAGCCGGAACAAAAGCGGTAGGACCGGGCAAAGTTTGAACATCAATTCCATGTGATATTGCAGAATTTACTATCACATTACCCGGATCTGATATTACAGGAGTTCCAGCGTCCGAAACCAATGCTATATTTTTCCCGTCTTTTAGTAATTGTATCAAATAATGCGCTTTTTCTTTTTCATTAAATTTATGATAACTTGTTAATTTTGTTTTAATATCAAAAGCAGAAAGCAGTTTTTTTGTAGTTCTGGTATCTTCCGCAGCTATAATATCGACATTTTTTAATATATCAATCGCTCTTAGAGTAATATCTTTCAAATTACCAATCGGCGTTGGCACTATATACAAAATTCCCGTTTCCATGAAAAAAAAGGGCGAATTATCGCCCTAAATTAATGAGTTTCCTTATATTTTTTTAAGATATCCAAAACGTATTGAATATCCGCTTCGGTATGATCTGCGTTTATTTGGAAACGAATTTCTTCATCTCCTTTTGGTACCACAGGATAATTAAGACCGGTTGCCAATATGCCGTGTTCCGTGATAAAATTTACAATTTCGTTAGTTTTGGCGGTATCTCGTACCATTAAAGGAACTACCGGATGAGGACCTTCAATTGTCTCGAAACCTAATTCTTTTAATCCGTTTTCAAATTTTTCTGTCATTTTTTTAAGATGTTTCAATCTCTCTATACCCGCAGGACTATCCAATATATCAAGCACTTTTAAAATTGCGGTAGCTTCGGAGCATGTGATAGGATTTGAATAAATATACATTGGAGCAGTTTCCCTAAGATATTGAATTAATGTGGAGGATGAAACCACATAACCACCATTCACTCCGTAGGCTTTTCCCATTGTCCCTATTAAGACGTCCACTTTTGCATTGGTATATTCTTCGGTACCTCTTCCGGTTTTGCCAAATGCACCTACTCCGTGCGAATCGTCGGCTATGGAAATTATACCTTCTTCGAAATGTTCATCATATTTCTTACATAGTTCCACAATTTTATCAAACGGAGCATAATCGCCTCTCATACTAAAAATCCCGTCGGTAACCACAAGACATCTTTTGCCTTTTCCGATTGCTTCTTTTAATTTTGTTTCCAAATCTTCCATATCGTTGTGTTTATAAATCAATTTTAAAGCCGGACGAGATAATCTCATAGCTTGAATAATGCAATTATGATTCAATTCGTCACTTATCACAACCGTTTCTTTGGTAGTAAGAGGTACAATTACGCCCATACTTGTAACGTATGCCGAGCTAAAAATCATTGCCGCATCTCTACCGTGAAATTCCGCTAATTTCCTTTCCAAATCGATATGCGGTTTATAAGTTCCGCTAATAAATCTTACCGCTCCGGGACCAACTCCATATTCTAAGGCTCCTTCTTCCTCGGCTTTTATCACTTCATCTACCAAAGACATTCCCAAATACGAATTTGAATTCATTTTAATAAATTCTTTATCACCATATCCTTCCAAAAGAAATCTTGGACCTCTTTTTCCCTCCGGTTTAATTACTTTGGTAATTACCGCTTCTTTGCCTTTGTCCGTTCCCTTGGCTTTTAGCTCTTGGATGTATTGATTCAAAGCTACATCAAGTTTTTTCAATGACATAATACACACTCCTTTCTATTTTATTCTAAAATTACAACGGAATTTGCATAATTTTTTGTATGTGATAATGAAACCAAAATTTTTTTTACTCCGATTTTATCAGCTATTTCTTTTGTTTTCCCGTATAGCAAAATAAAGGGTTTACCGGATTTTTCATTTAATATTTCTATTTCATTAAATTTAATTCCTTTTGCCCAACCGGTACCTATTGCTTTCATAAATGCTTCTTTGGCAGCAAATCTCACGGCATATTTTTCATTTTTGTTCCGTGATTTTTCGCATAATTCTATCTCTTTTTTTGTAAATACTTTACTCAAAAAATTTTTGTTTTTTATTTTTTGTTTTATTCTTTCCACTTCAATAATATCTATTCCAAGTCCTAAAATCATAATAATTCATCTTGTTTAAAGGAAATTTCACTATCATCAATTTGTTCGAACAAATCCAGTATCTTATTAAGATGATCCGTTTCCCATGTTACCATAGATGCAAAAAAATTCTTTGTTTCCTGATTAGTAGCCAATTTTTCACAATCTTTATAATAATTAATTGAATTTTTTTCTAAGGTAGCGGATTTATTCAGTGATAATATGAGGGATTCGTTTTTATTGATTTCGGTTAAAAAATCTTTTGTAAAAATTTCCTTTGTGGGTTTGTAATTTCTATGTACATCAACAAGTAATTCGTGTAAATTATTCGAATTATCAAAATACTTATATAATTTTTCGAGATATTTGATGTGCATTTGTTCTTCGCTAGCCATTTTTTTAAAAAACATTTTCACGGTTTCGTTTTTTGCGTTTTCATAGGCTTTTAAATAAACATTTTTACCTATGGCTTCATCTTGAATAGCCTGTTTTATAGCTTCCAATAGTGATTTTTCCATTTTTACCTTAATTTCTTTGATAATACTTCTATCATATCCCTTGTCATTTTATCCAAATCGAACGTGGGATTCCAACCCCATTCTTTTCTTGCGGCGGAATCATCAAGAGTATTTGGCCAGCTATCAGCTATTTCCTGTCTTATAGGATCTATATTATAATCCATAGTAAAATCGGGAATATATTTTTTTATAGAAGCGGCTATCATCTCGGGATCAAAACTCATTGCGGTGATATTAAATGCATTTCGGTGTATCAATTTGGATGAATCGGCTTCCATTATTTTTACCGCGGCATCAAGCGCATCAGGCATATACATCATGTCCATAAATGTTCCTGCGGCAATATAACAGGTATATTTTTTATTTTTGATAGCTTCGTAGTATATTTCCACGGCATAATCCGTTGTTCCGCCACCGGGTAATGTGGCATTGGATATAATACCCGGGTATCTAACACCTCTGGTATCCACGCCAAATCGCTTGTGATAATAATCACATAATAATTCACCTGCAACTTTGGTAACACCATACATTGTGGTAGGTCTTTGAATAGTATCTTGCGGAGTTTTGTCTTTTGGTGTATTAGGTCCAAAGGCACCTATGGAACTGGGAGTAAAAACTGCGCATTTATTTTCTCTGGCAACTTCAAGAACATTGTATAAACCGTTTATATTTACATTCCAAGCCAATTGAGGTTTTGCTTCCGCCACTCCCGATAGTATGGCGGCAAGATGATAAATTGTATCTATTTTATATTTTTTTACTACTTCGTTTATCCTGTTAATATCCAAACAGTCCACAATTTCAAAGGGACCGCTGTCTCTTAATTTGCCCTTTGGCAAATTTCTAATGTCGCTTGCAACCACATTATCATTGCCGTATAAATTTCTTAATAACAATGTTAATTCGGATCCGATTTGTCCGCCGGCACCGATTACAAATATTTTTTTCATTTTGCCCGTCCTTATCTATTATTTTTTATTATCGAATTGATTTAATAGCAATATAATTTTTGAAAAATAGACTTAATGAATTAATACGGTGATAATTAAAATGCAAAATATTAATTTTATCTTTAATAACTTTCACATTTCCTCCGTTTTTTTTGTTCCAAATCTTTAATATCAAAATCTATGTCAAACTTCAAATTAATTTTCAGGAAAAAAGGGAATAAGGATGTAAAATGATTTATTCCTTTATTCCCAAGAGTTGATAAATTTTTATGGGGATTGATTTTCCTTTCACCAAAACATCATCGAGATATTCCGCTATTATTTTATCTTTTGCCATTTTGTAAGTTGATTCGCTAATGATAATATGATTTTCGGTGTCATATTGTTTATTTATTGCTTCCAATCTTGCTCCCGCATTAACCGTATCTCCTATTGCCGTGTAGTCGAATATTTGTTCCGAACCAAGATTTCCAACCGTGGCAAAACCGGTATTTATGCCTATTCCGATTTCAAAAGTATCTTTTCCTTCGGCTTCCCATTTTTTGTGTAGTTCTTTTAATTTCAAACGCATTTCATAAGCCGCTTTACATGCCCAATAAGCGCTATTGTCCAATTCCACGGGAACACCGAACAGAGCCATTATCTCATCACCTACAAATTTATCCAAAGTTCCTTTGTTTTTGATAATCACACCTACCATTGCAGTGAGATATTCTTGCAAAATCATAACTGTTTCTTTGGGTGAATGACTTTCGGTATAAGGTGTAAAAGAACGTATATCGGAAAACAAAACCGTAATTTCTTTTTGTTCTCCCCCATAATGAAGTTTGCCGGGTGATTTTAGCAGTTCTTGCACGAGATTCGGTGCAAGATAACGCTCAAAAGCATCTTTTATAAATTTTCTTTCCTTAACGGTTTTTATATAGTGATAAATCAACGAGACAACATAAATAAAAATTAGCAAAAATGGTATTTGCAATATCGGTAAAATAATATCTTTTGAAGAAAACAGATAAAAACTTAATCCCAAATAAGATAATACGGAAATTAAAACAATGTAAACGGATTTATTAGGGGAAACATAGGTTGTAATAAAAAAATAGACTATGGAAAGCAAAAATAATATCAACACAAACAACAGATAACTGATATTTTTTAAGAATTTCTTTTGTATGAACATTTCTATAAAAGTGGCGTGAATTTCCACTCCGGGCATTAAGGTTTTCGTTTTAATAAAAAACGGTGTGGGATGAACATCATGAAATTCCACCGCAGTAACTCCCACTAAAACAATTTTGTTTTTGAAAACTTCCTTTTTTAGTAAATCGTTATAAGAATTTAAATCCAAGGTTTGCAATTCAAAAGTTTCATCATCAATAACATCGGCAAAATCATAATGAGCAAAATATCCCGAGGGTCCGAAGTAATTCAAAAGAGCGGTTGTTTTATTAAATTTTGGAATATAAGTATCCCCTATTTGCAAGTATTTCCTTTTGTTTTCAATCCGTTCGGGAAATGATTTAAAAATTTGAGATGCTTTTACACCCAAAGAATAATAATTCCTTTCTCCGACATTTTGAAACAATTGATACCTGCGAACAAAACCGTCTTGATCATTTACTATATTTACGATTCCCCAGAGATTTTTTCTTAATTTCTGAATTGGTGTAAGCACCTGATAACGTTTATATGAACTTTTATTATCCGAAATAATTTTACCGGCGAATATAATATTATTGTACTTTGATGCGGTTTCACTCAAAATACTATCTTGGATTGGATTTGAATCTTCCGTAAATTCGATATCGAATATTATCTCTCTTGCTTGAGCTTTTTCCAAATTTTCTATAAGTCTTGCATAATATGAACGAGGAAAGGGCCACTGTATATTTAACGAACCGAATGTATCATCTCCTATTTCAACGATTACAATATTATCGGAAAGTGGGTTTTTGCCACGTACAATAAACATCATATCTTTTGCTTTATGTTCGATATTGGAAATAAAACCGGTATCGAAAATCAAAATTATAAAAATCGTTATAAGTAATGCGTAAAATATCTTTTTTATCATTTTTCACCTAAAAAAAGAGGAAGTTTTTTTACTTCCTCTTTATCATTTTATCTAAAATTTATAAGACAATGTCAAATTCCAATTCAAAGAAGAATTATCATTGGAACTGTTTTGTTTGTTTTTGTATTTCACATATCCGAAATCGGTATAGAGTTTTGTGTTTCTATAAAAATTATAATTTGTTCCCAGTCTAAAAATTGTGATATTTCTTGTATCGCTATCTCCGTTGAAACTTTTATTTGAGAAGATAAAATAAGGTTTCAAACGATCATCCATGAATTTTAGCTGGTTTTTTATAAAGAACACAAAATAATGATCTTTTTGTGTGGTTTGAGTTTCATTGATATTTGTTCCGTAATTGAAATTAATCGTGGTAACTAAGGGTAAATCTTCAAAATAAGTAATTGTTCTAAATCCCAATACTTTTTTGTTGTTAGAAAAACTTGAAAACTTTTTATCATCATTATCAAAGTTTGAAAATGACAAATAGATTTTCGAAGGTATTTTGGGAATATTACCGAATTGATAACCCGTTGACATCATAAAATAATTGGTAGAGTTTTCATAAGTGGAATCGTCTTTTGCGGTTGTATTATTGAACATAACGGAAATAGAAGGGTATTCGGGAGAATTGTAGTTTGCGCCGAATGTATAATTTACAACTTTATTTGTAGTAGCTTTGGTTTTATCAAGATTATCTTCGGAAATTCTAAGTCCCATATTCAAATTAAAATATTTGATGTAATTGAAGTTGTCATAGATAGAAATAGTTTTAGTATCTTGCGAAAGAGATGTAGCCGTTAGCGATTTATATACCGAACCTACCGAAGAATAACTCAAGTTAAAATAATTCCTAAAGAACAAAGTTCTAAAATGAAATTTATATGCCATACTGGATTTACCCGGTTTTAGCGGTTGGGAATTAAGATTGTAAACATATATTGATTCAAAGTCCTTTGGATCAAGTGGTAAGTCCACGTTTGCATAAAGAGAGGTAATTTCCGCTTTTGACAAAGCTCCGCCGACAATATTGGGATTATAAACGCTCATTGCCGCTTCCACACCTAAATCAACTCTTCTTTGGAAAAGAGTAAGTTTTATATTTGAGCCGAACACAAAATTATCTTGCGGTGTAATCATATAAGTGGTATCCACATAGGTCGTATCCGTGGTTATCGTATCGATTTTAACCCAATATTTTTTATTTAAAGAAGAAATATCATCTTTGTTTTTGGCAAAACTTAGTCCCCAGCTAAATCCGTCATCACTTCCTACCTGCATCAAAGCTGATAAATTATTTTGTCTGAATACACCGGCAGAATATTGGTTATCCGCCGTTTCATCTCCGTTAATAGCTTTTTTCAAAGCGCCGGAAGTAACTTTAAGCTTAAAATTCTTAAAATGGAAATATCCCGTAACACCTCTTACATTTGAATTAACCATTATCAGATCGCCCATATTCGGGGAATAATCACCTAAAATCAAATCAAAGGAAGGTACATAAAAATCGAACATAAATCTATTAACGTTTTGTCTGTAATCTCTTTGCAAAGAAGAAAGATAAATATTCGATTTCAAACCGAACCAATCCTTTTCCAATACACTTTTAAATCTAAAATTTGTTTGTGAACGATTTGTTTTTGTGGAATCATATTCCGTAGCATATCCGAAGTGTGAAAGTTGTATGGAACTATCCAATTCGAAGGGCAACCGGAATTGTTTGCTTTCTACTGTTGTTTCAAAAATATTCGATCTAATCTTTTTTCCATTCAGATATTTTGCTTTCAAATAAAATCTGTGAGTTCCGTTTCGCGGTGATTTTATTTTTGCCACAATCATATCTGAATAAATTTTTGATTTGTTTGTAATATCTTCTCCGTCTAAAATCAATTTAACGGATTTTTTATCCAATTTGTCTTTAATTGCATAAAATGATAAAGCTATCACGAAATCATCTTTTGAAATGTATTTTGAATCGGGTGACATTTTTAAGATTTGCGGATTATAATCCATTTTGTTTTCTATCTTTATTCTAAAAGGATTGATAGAAGGTTGATATTCGGGTAGAGTGATTTTGGTACCATCCACTTTTAGAACTTCAAAATAATAATCAAATCCGTTTCCGAATTGAGAAATATCATCAAAGGTGTATGTATAAATTGGATTAGCTTCGTTTCCTTTGATCATTTTATAAGAAGCATAAGATAAATTTTCTATTGGTCGAACTTTTAAAATAGCACTTTGAATAACATTAAATCCTTGAACGATTTCAAGCGTTAAGGTTAATCTGTCATTTTTTTCTACAACTGTCGGATTATCGGATGTTAAGATAACCGATGAAAAAATTAAGGAATTCATAAGCAAAAGCATCAAAATTCCCAAATATATCTTTTTCATTTTATCTCCTATTCAAAATCCATTCTAATATGCCTTGTTTCACCAGCTCCGTTATGCATATCAAATTCGAAGATGTTTTTATCTTCTTTTATGAAATTAAGTATATCCTTATTTAAATCGGATTCATTAAATTTTTTCAGATTGATAATACCGGTTCCTTTTGATCTTGATTTTTCACCCGGATGTACTTCTTTTATAAATTTATCAAATTTATTCTTTACCAAAACCACACCGCGAAAAGTCATAACATCGGTTATTTTTTGTTCGGGATCAAAATTAACCAAAAATTCGGTTCCTTTTACCGAAACAACAGTAGTGGGTGTTTCAACATCAAATTTTCCGGTTTTCTTTGTAACTTTTGACCATATATTTCCTATTTTTAAAGAAATGTTTTTATTGTATTTATCTTTTTGTTTTTTTGCCGTAATCGTTATTTCGCTATTAGGGAATAATTTTACTATTGAAGAAGCATCGGAAAACTTAATCGCCGCATAACTTTTTTTTCCGCTTTTTACAATATCGCCGTTAAAAAGTGCTTCACCGGAAGTAGCCGCTGTTTCCTTTGAATTTCTTATTAGTTTCAATTCTCCTTTCGTTTTGATAATTACGGCAATGGGATCATTTGCAAAAACCGAAATAATAACGCTTAACATCAAAATAATTAACAAATATCTTTTTTCCATTGTTATTCTCCTAATCCAATTCAATTTTCGTTATTCTTTTTCCCGCAGAAATTCTTTTTAATATTTCATCCAAATCTTCCTGCTCTATCGTAAAACCGTTTTTAATCAATTCCAAAAAAGATTGCCAGCCTTCAGGTTTGTATCTTGTGATATAATTTTCCAAAACTATGTCGGTTTGATTACCGTTTTGTTCGGAAGTAACTCTAAAATGATAAATCTTACTTTTCAGATAATCGTTATCATCATTAGTAAGGGAATTTTTTAACGGAGCAATCACTTGCCAAGCATAAACTTTTCCTATTCTCAACACAGGTGCATTAGGAGGATATTCGAAATTAGGTGCGTTTGTCTCCGCCTTATAATACGTGGCAATACTTTCAAATTGATCGGTAGTATTTGCACTGCCGTTATCTTCCCAAATTTTAATAATATAACTTTCGAGATTGGAAACCCAAACAAAATAAGGATTTCTTGTTGAAATGGAAACCGGAGAAGATGTAATGGGATTTCCGGGTGAAACAAGAGTTATTTCCATAGGTGATTTTACGGTAAAAGTTAAAGAAACTTTTTCGGAAAGTTTATAGTTATCATAGTTGTCGTCCGCCCCATGACTGCTTTGAACAGCAACAAAAGTAAAGGTATAATCCCCGTCAGGTATTCTTCCGCTATCCAAAACAAGTGGTTTTAAAGCATCAAACACAGCATCCAAATTACCGGATATTTTAAAAATTTTACCTCCGGGATATTCCGCTCTAATTATATCCTGATTGGTTAATACCAAAGGTAATTGGTATTGCCCAAATACTTCTACGGATTTTACACCGTTCCAACTCATTTCAAATCTTAATTCGGAATCATCATTGAAATCCTGATTAATTTTTGTGAAATTCAAATTAAATAAAATGATTTGTTCTTCGGGATTTTTCCAATTTAAATCATCATAGGAAATATAATTAAATTCCGGATGACTTCCATATGGCGAACTTATTTCCATTCGCAACGGATACTCGCCAGCATTTAAATAGATAAAAGCAAAAAATACAAGCAATACAAATAAAATCTTTTTCATAATCTTCTCCTTTTCGATTCTTGAATAATAAAATCTAACAATTTCGAAAAATTAATTCCTGCTGCATTAGCGGCTTTTGGTGTGAGGCTTAATGGTGTCATTCCCGGAAGAGTATTAACTTCTAAAAAATAGAATGATTCGCCGTTGTATCTAAAATCGATTCTCGAATATACCTGACAACCTATTATGTTATATATTGTTAGAGCATATTTTGAAATAGTGTTTTTTTCTTTAGTCGTTAATTTTGCAGGAACTTGATACTCCGAATTACCCTTTGTATATTTATTTTTAAAATCATACCAACCTTGTTTGGGAATAATTTCCACAACCGGAAGAGTTTTTTGTCCCAGAACCGTAACCGTTAATTCTCTACCCGGTATATATTCTTCTATCAAAACATTATCGGAAACTTCAAAAGCAAAATCAAATGCTTCTTTCAGTTGTTCGTGTTTTTCCACAATACTAATTCCCACCGAAGAACCTTTGTCATTCGGTTTAATCACAATAGGATAACTTTCGATTTTCACATTTTGAATATCAAAATTTTTTTTATTAATCAAAATGGATTTGGGAACAGGTATTTTTAAGGATTCAACCAGTTTATTTGCTATAAATTTATTCATAGAAATGGCGCTTGCCAGATGTCCCGAACCCGTATAAGAAATTTTTTTCCAAATCAAACATTGCTTGTAATTTACCGTTTTCCCCCTCTTCACCGTGAAGTGCATTAAAAACGATTGTAGGCGAAATTTCTTTAATTTTTAAAATCATTTTTTCATAAGAAGAAAAATCGGCGGGATCCATCTTAATCGGGACATACTTTTCATCTTGGTGAAGCGTGTTAAATACACCTTCGCCTGTCTTTAAAGATATTTCTCTTTCGGGAGAAAAGCCTCCGCATAAAACAATAATTTTTTCTTTTTTCATATTGAAATAAACAAAATATATGGTATCTTCTGTCA
>CAZUGB010000175.1:0-14156 GCA_964619925.1 uncultured Candidatus Cloacimonadota bacterium | reverse complement strand
TATGTCCGCTGAAGAATATCTAAAAACAATGGATTTTTCTTAATCTTCGAGTCTTGTGATATTCGATAATTCCATAAAATTAAAATAACATCTAGAATTATTTAAATATATTCGAAAGTAAAATATAAATCGATTTTTAATTGTTTTTCACAATTTTAACGTTTTCAAAGTCTTTTTTAATAATATTCTTTTGGAATTGGTAACATATTTTTTTATTGTTTTACAAAAATCAAATCGGGTGTAATCGGAAGTTTTTTTTATTGTAACAAAGAATTTAATCAAAAAAAAGCCGATGAAAATAATTCATCGGCTAATTTTTATCATTAAAATTTAACTTCATCAATAGCGTATTTTAAAGCATCGTTTAGCATTTTTTGACTTGGTTTTTCAATGTAACCATCATTAATAAGAGCATGTGTCATAGCTTGAGCTTTATCAATGTCCGCTTTTGCTTTGTCAAAAACTTCCTGCCAAGTCATTTCAATTCTGGCTACACCGTCTTTTATCGCTTGCATTGCAACATCTGCCGCTTCTTTTGGAAAAACATCCGCCTCGTCCATTTTCGGTACAATGTTATCGGGATCAATTCCTCTGTTTTCGGCAAATTCAGCTAATGATTTAGCTGCGGCAATAGCCATATTATCCGTGATTTTTCTTGCTCTAACAATCAATGCACCTTTCAAAATTCCTGGAAATCCTATCGAGTTGTTTACTTGATTTGGAAAATCACCTCTACCGGTGGCAACGATAAAAGCACCGGCTTCTTTTGCCGCATAAGGATAAATCTCAGGTACCGGATTGGCACAAGCAAAAACTATGGAATTTTTTGCCATGGATTTAACTATTTCGGGTTTTATCGTATCGGGACCGGGTTGGGAAAGTGCTATTAGCACATCGGCATCTTTGCAAGCCATTGCAAAATCATCTATCATATCGGGATTTGTCTTTTCACAAATTTCCCATTTTCGATAAAATCTTTTGTCTTCTTTCAAATCTGCTCGGTTTTTGTGTAATCCGCCTTTGGAATCAAACATAATCATTTTTGCGGGATCTCCGCCGGCGGAAAGAATAATTCTGGCAATTGTGGTATTAGCCGCTCCTGCTCCTAGTAATACGATTTTGACATCCTCGATTTTCTTTTTGGCTAATTTTAAAGCGTTTATCAAACCGGCTAAAGTAACGGAAGCCGTACCTTGTGCATCGTCGTGCCAAACGGGAATATGGCATTCCTCTCTTAAAACGTCTAAAACCTTATAACAATTAGGTTGTGAAATATCTTCCAAATTAATAGCTCCGAAACTATGTTGAACCATCTTAACAAAATCAATTATTTTTTGAGGGTCGTTTTTACATCTTTCACTTCTGCTATCAATACAAAGCGGAACAGCATCTATACCACCGAGATATTTCATAAGAAACGCTTTACCTTCCATAACGCCCAAACCGCCCGGAGGTGTGCAATTGCCATCGCCCAAAACTCTGGTAGAATCGCTCACTACCGCTACCATATTTCCCCGATTTACCAATTCAAAAGAAGAATTATGATTATCTCTGATTGACGTGGATATTTTGGAAACACCGGGTGTGTACCAAACGTTAAACCAATTAAATCCGTATATACCGGCTTTTGGAAGAGTTTGAATTTTTCCTCCGTAAAATTTATGAGCGTTGTAAGACAAACGTTTTAAAAAAATGGTTTTTGCTTTTGCTTTTTGTTCTTCCGAAAAATTATCGGGAAAAACTTCGTCAAGATTGGAAAGATCCAATTTAATTTCAGCCATAAATACCCCCTATCATTAACCAAATCTATTTTTTATATTTTTCTACGCCTTCTTTGTAGATGTCGTTTCCTTTTGTGTCATTTGCCACGATACAAGGAAGATTTTCAACTTGTAATTCTCGCAATGCTTCTGTTCCAAGATCTTCATAGGCGATTATTTTAGCATTTTTTATGGATAATGCTATCACTACCGCTGCTCCGCCTATTGCCGCAAAATAAACGGCTTTGTTTTTAACCATGGAATCTATCACTTCTTTGCTTCTGGGACCTTTTCCAATCATTCCTTTTAAGCCTGCATCCAGTAATGCGGGACTATAAGGATCCATTCTATAACTTGTGGTGGGACCGGCGGAACCTATCGGTTTTCCCGGAGGAGCGGGTGCGGGTCCAACGTAATATATAACCTGCCCTTTTATATCAAACGGTAATTCTTTACCTTCTTTTAATAGTTGAACCAATCTTTTGTGAGCCGCATCTCTTGCGGTATAGATTGTTCCGGAAATAAAAACTTTATCACCTATTTCCAAATTTATAAGATCTTCTTCTTTTAAAGGTGTGTTCAAATAAACTGTTTTTGCCATAATTCCCCCTACAAAACGATTGATTTATGTCTTGCCGCATGGCATTGTATATTTACGGCTACAGGCATGGATGCAATGTGACATGGTTTTGATAAAATCGTAACAGCCAATGCCGTGGTATTGCCACCTAATCCCTGAGGACCTATTCCGAGCTTATTTACCTTGTTCAAAATTATTTCTTCCACTTCCGCCCATTTGGGATCGGGATTTTTTTCTCTGATGTCTCTTAAAAGTGATTTCTTTGCCAGTAAAGCACTTTGTTCGAAGTTTCCTCCTAAACCTACACCTACAATAATGGGAGGACAAGGATTACCGCCTGAGCGTTTTACTCTATCAACCACAAAATCAATAACTCCTTCTATACCATCGGCGGCTTTCATCATTTTTACTTCACTCATATTTTCGGAACCGCCACCTTTGGGAGCAACCGTAATTTTAAGTTTATCACCCGGAACAATATCAGTGTAAATGATAGCGGGAGTATTATCTTTTGTGTTTATTCTATCTATGATAGGATCATCAACCATAGATTTTCTAAGATAACCTTCTTTATAACCTCTGCGGACGCCTTCGTTTATTGCCTCATAAAAATCACCGCCTACGATATGAACATCTTGTCCCAATTCAACGAAGATTACAGCTACACCGGTATCTTGGCACATCGGCATACGTTCTTTTGCCGCCAATTCTTGATTTTGAAGTATAATCTCCAAAATTTCCTTTGCCGTGGGAGATTCTTCTTTTTCTTTAAATTCTTTTATTTTTTCTACAATATCATCCCCGATATAAAAATTTGCATCCATACTTAATTTTTTTACGGCTTCAATGATTTTATCAATATGAATTTCTCTCATAACAAACCTCACTTTGTTAATACGGATTTTATTGTTTTACCTATTATAGCGGGAGTTTCAGCTACGGTTACACCGGCTTTTCGTAATGCTTCCATTTTTTCTTGCGCAGTACCTTTGCTTCCGGCGATAATTGCACCTGCATGTCCCATTCTTTTACCTTTGGGAGCGGTTTGACCGGCGATGAACGCAACTACGGGTTTTGAAAAATTATTTTTGATATATTCAGCCGCTTGAATTTCCAAATCACCACCGATTTCTCCAATCAAAACAACAGCTTCGGTTTCATTGTCATTTTCGAATTTTTTTAATAAATCTATGAATGTAGAACCGATAATCGGATCTCCGCCGATACCTATCGCCGTGGAAATACCCAAACCTTCTTGAACAATTTGATGAGCGGCTTCATAGGTGAGAGTTCCGGATTTGGATATTAAACCGATTGAGCCTTTTTTAAAGATAAAACCGGGCATAATTCCCAATTTGGCTTCTTCCGGAGTAATTACACCGGGACAATTTGGTCCTATCAGAATAGAATTATGTTGAGTTACAAATTTTTTGGCTATCATCATATCTTTTACGGGGATACCTTCGGTGATACAAATAATCAGCTTAATACCTGCATCTGCGGCTTCCATAATGGCATCTGCGGCAAAAGCGGGAGGAACAAAAATCAATGATGTATCGGCATCGGTTTCTTTAATCGCTTCTTTTACGGAATTAAAAACGGGTTTCCCAAGATGAATTTGACCGCCTTTTCCGGGTGTGGTTCCACCTACTATATTGGTTCCGTATTCCATACATTTTTGTGCATGAAATGTACCTTCTTTGCCTGTAAAACCTTGAACAATTGCTTTTGTATTTTTATTTATCAATATACTCATGATAATTCTCCTTTTGCGGCTTTAACGGCTTTTATAGCTCCGTCATGTAATGTCTCTGCCGGAATAATATTATCAATATTGGTATTTTTTAAAAGTATCATGGCTTCTTCGGCATTTGTTCCGTCCAGACGAACAATAACGGGTACGTTTACTTTGGTTATTTTGGTTGCTTCTATAATACCGTTCGCAATTCTGTCGCAGCGAACAATTCCGCCGAAAATATTAACAAATATGGATTTTACATTTGGATCTTTTAAAATAATTTCAAAACCTTTGGCTACTGTTTTGGGGTTTGCACCGCCGCCTACGTCCAAAAAGTTTGCAGGTTCACCGCCTTCGTGTTTAATTATATCCATAGTGGACATGGCAAGACCGGCTCCATTAACCATACAACCTACATTTCCGTCCAATTTTACATAATTCAAACCAAATTCGGAAGCTTCCGTTTCGGTTGGTTCTTCTTCGTCAAAATCACGTAATTCCGATATTTCAGGATGACGATATAAAGCATTATCATCAAAGGTAACTTTGGCATCAAGTGCGTTGAACGTATCGTCGTCTTTTAATACCAGAGGATTGATTTCTATAAGATTGGCATCTTTTTCAAGATACATTTTGTACAGATTAACTAAAAATTTAGAAAATTCTTTTGTTTGTTTTTTATCAAAACCGAGAGCGTTGGCAAGTTCTCTTATATAAAACGGGGTAATTCCCACAAGTGGTTCGATAGGTCTTTTAATTATTTTTTCGGGAGATTCTTCGGCGACTTTTTCAATTTCCATTCCGCCTTCGGAAGATGCGATAATCACGGGAATTTCTAAAGTTCTATCCAGTAGAATTGCCAAATAAAATTCTTTTTTTATATCAATTGCTTCAACGATGTAAATTTTTTTTACCACTTTTCCTTCGGGACCGGTTTGATGTGTTACCAATGTTTTCCCTAATATTTCTTTGGAATATTTTTCTAATTCCTCGAAAGATTTAGCCAATTTAACGCCACCGGCTTTTCCTCTGCCGCCGGCATGGATTTGAGCTTTTACAACCCACATATTTCCACCGATTTTTTTTGCATTTTCCACAGCTTGTTGAACGGAATCGGCAACATAACCTTTTGATACGGGAATATTGAATTGTTTAAACAATTCTTTTGCCTGATACTCGTGAATTTTCATCTTTTAACTCTCCGTTTTATAAGTATTTAAATAAAAATCTCCTCCCTTTTTAGAGAGGAGACTATTTTGTAAATCTATTTTTTTTCAGATTATTAAATTAATGTGCCGTTGTATCTGGATTGAAGCAATTTTGCTTTTACATGATCCGGTATATAATCGGGCAGAACCATAGGTGAAACCTTTTCTTCGGGAACGCCAAGAGCTTTAACTTCCTGATTATATTTTTTTACATGTTCATATCCGAGTTTTCCAGCGTCTTTTATTTGCAAAGCTCTTTCGGCGGCATGTAATCCCGCTCTTTTTCCAAATACGATAATATCGAGTTGCGAATTTCCCATTAGTCTGTTTCTTCCGTGAACACCACCGGAAGCCTCACCTGCTACGTAAAGTCCGGGAATATTTGTTTCGGATCTGTCGTTTATTTCAATTCCGCCGTTTTGATAATGTAATGTAGGATATACAAGCATGGGATATTTTCTTATGTCGATATTAAATCTATGGTATTGACGCAACATGGCGGGAAGCATTTTTTCTATTGTTCCTTCTCCGTTGATAAGTTCAATAAGGGGTGTATCAAGCCAAATGCCTTGTAATCCCGAAGGTGTTTTAACTCCGTTTCCTCTTTCAACGCATTCTCTAATAAAAGCGGAGGCTTCAATATCTCTCGGTTCCAAAGGATATACGAAAAGTTCACCGTTTTTGTTCACAGGTTGCGCTCCCAGACCTCTTATTTTTTCGGTACACAAAAATCCGACTATTTGTTCGGGGAAAACCGCTCCTGTGGGGTGATATTGAACGGTGTCCATGTGCAATAATTTTGCGCCCGCTCTGTATGCCATTACAATGCCGTCGGCTGTGGCTCCATAATGGTTTGTGGTTTCATATCCTCTTATATGAAGTCTTCCGAAACCACCCGTAGATAATACAACCGATTTTGCTTTAACTACTGAATATTGTTTATTTTCAAGATGATACAAAACCGCACCGTTTACTTCGCCATTTTCATTTGTTAAAAGTTCCACTGCGGCTGTGTATTCGATATATCTTATTTTGTCGGGTCTGTTATAAACTTCATCTCTGATTGTTTTACAAATAGCGGCACCGGTATAATCTCTTGCCGAATGCATCCTATTTCTTGATGTTCCGCCTCCGGCTTTTACCGCCATTGTCCCGTCGGGATTTTTATCGAACATCACACCCAGTTCTTCGAGCCATTTAATTGATTTCGGAGCATCCATTACCAAAGCGCGAACCAGTTCCGGTTTGTTATCGAAATGACCGCCGCCAATAACATCAAGGTAATGTATTGCAGGAGAATCATCCGGTTGATCGGCGGCTTGAATACCACCTTGTGCCATCATTGAATTTGCATCTCCCAATCTTAATTTGGTGGCTATCAATACGTTTGCACCTTGTTCGGAAGCTATAAGAGCGGCAGACATTCCGGCCGAACCTGCACCTATTATCAAAACATCGGTTTCAAAATCGGGTTTTGATAAATCCAATTTTTCAAATTGTACTCTGGAATAGGATTCTAATAAATCGGATATTTCGGTGGTTAATTTTTCGCCTTTGTTCGGTCCTACATTAACAACTCTTCTTGCATCTTCTTTATAATCGGGATGAAAATTACTTAAAATATATTCTCTTTCTTCTTCGCTCATTTTTGGGAAAATCATTTTCCCATGTTTTTTTACCATTTCCAAACGTTTGGCTCTGGTTTGTTCAACTTTTTTTATCGATTCCATCATATATTCGGGATACATAATCACTCCTTTGTTATGAGATTTTAATATCTCTATTGAAATATGTTTCTTTAAGCTTATCCAAAGGCATAGTCATCAATTTATTGATTTCTTCGTCGTATTTGCCTTCTTCAATTTCTTTAATTCTATTATCCAATTGCGGGCTTTTCGGTGAAAGGTATTTTCCATATAGTCTTTGTGCCAAAATACCTGCATTATATTGTACGATTTCAGCAGGACAACGAAGAGCGCACAAACCGCATCTGATACAATCGAATGAGAGCTGGGCGGCTTCGGATATATCTCCTCTGATAAGAGCCTGAATATAATCCATCACCTTAATTTCTTGCGGACAAGCTTTTGTACAGGTATTACAAGCCACACATCTGTAAACGCTGGGATAAAGTTCCAGAAAAGTTGCCGGTTCCGGTTTTAGCTTATTTATGTCATAAACAGGTTTCTCAGCCGGAACAAATGGAATTTGAGCAATATACATTCCGTCCGATACCACGGTTTGACAAGCCAGTCCGCCACGAAGTTTGTAATCTCCCTTTTCTCTATAAACGGTTGCGCAGGCACCGCAAAAACCTTCGCGACACCCCACACCTCTTTTTAACTGAAATCCCGCATACTCAATAGCCATTATTATTGTGGAAGAAGCCGGCACCATATAAGCCTCTCCCATTATATAAACTTTTACCATTTCAGTTTTCTCACTCATTGTTTCTCCTTTATTTTCATATTAAATTCTTTTCTTTTAAAAATGGAACGGGATCAATGTAGTTTCCGTCCAATCCCAAACTTTGTTCTTCCACGCCAAGTGCCAATGCCATCAATTGAGAAAAATAGAATATCGGCATAGTTTTGAAATCAGGATTTTTTTCTTTAACTTCTTTTTGACGATTATCCAAATTAAAAGCGCACAACGGACAAGATGTGATAATTGCTTCGGCTCCGTATTGTCTGGCGTTTTCTATAATAGCTTCCGTTTGATTTACAACCAATGGTTTATTGCTTACGGTGTGATAGCTTCCGCAACAACGGCTTTTTGCCGTCCAATCAACCGCTTCGGCACCGAGGGATCTAATGAAATTTTCCATTATGGTAGGATTTTCCGGTTTATCGATACCTACGGATTTCGGTCTTAACAACGTACATCCGTAGTACGCGGCTAATTTCATATCTTTTAGGGGTTTTGTAACTTTTTCGGTGAGTTTGTCAAATCCCATTTCGTTAAGAAGTTCAAAAAAGTGAATTACTTCAACCTTGCCTTCATAATCATCTTCAAGATACATGAAATTATTAATGGATTTCAAATCATCGGGATTTTCTTTAACTCTCTTATTGGTTTGTTTCAAAGTGTTAAAACACATGGAACAAAGCGTTAATAGTCGATATTCGTTATCAACCAACCCCTGTTTGTTCATTTCTTGAACTCTTACAAAATTTCTTACCGGTGCCAATTGCTTCATTAAGTCGTCCGATGTAAGAGAATATACCACTCCGCAACAGTTCCAGCGGGGTAGTTCCACCATTTCAATACCGATTTTTTTTGCAGATTCCATAGCGGATATTTCAAAATGTTTTGCATGTGATTTTAATGTACATCCGGGGAAATAGGGTATTTTTATAGTTTCCATATTCAATCCTTTTAACCTGTTAATTTTCTAAAAGAACCAACCACGGCAATAGGTGGCAATTCTTTTACTTCTTCTTTATCAATTTCGTTAATTTTTATTTTGTCTATGGCTTTTCTTAGACTAATTTGACGAAGTGCTTCGGCTACTTTTGACAAATCAAGACCGCGGGGACATCTGGTCATACAATTAAAACATGATGCGCAAATCCACATGGAATTTTTTTCCATCACTTCTTCCATTCCGAATTGTACCATTCTCATAATATTGGAAGGTGTGATATCCATCTCCAGTGTGAAAGGACAACTACCGCTACATACACCGCACTGATCACAGGCAGTTACCGCTTGTCCGCTGATCTTTGTAACTTCTTTTAAAAATTCATTGTTTCTTGATGTTATTTTTACTACTTTTATCATTTTATCACCCCGCTATTTATTAAATAACCATCTATCAATATTCTGTTTGATCTTTTCTCTGTTTTCGGCTGATATCGGTTTTGAATTATAAGATATTTCCGCAAGCGAATTAACATGTTTTACAAAATGTGGTAACATTACGGTTGCAAATTGGAACAATCTTACTCTTTCGGGATTTTCGCCTAATTCCGCAAGAATTGATTTTACGGTCTTGGAAAAACTTTCAGCCGCTTTCAAACTGCCGGGATATTGAGTTGATTTTGCTTCGCAGTCCGCAAGTAATATCGCATCGGCTCCCATTGAAAAAGCTTGAAGCATTAATTTGGGCGAAACTCTACTTGTGGAAGGTACTCGAATAATTCTGGCGGCATCCGAATAAACTTTTTTGGCTGTACCTACACTATCCGCAAGTTTGTATCCGCACATATCGTTTGCGAATATCAAAACTCTTCTTTCGTCGTCTTTTTTGTCTTTCAATGCCGTTTCCACCAATTTCAGCATCTTTTGATTAGTATAGATGTTCAAATCTATTGCATCGGTATGACATGAAGCGATACACATTCCGCAACCTTTGCAAAGTACCGGATTTATATGAGCTTTGCCGTCAACCATGGATATTGCATTGGGTGGGCATGCATTAACGCACTTTTCACATCCGTCGCAAAGATCAGGTTTTACAAAGGCTTTTAGAGGTTCTTCCTCGATTTTTCCTTTGCTCATTAATCGCATGGCTCTGGCAGCTGTGGCACTGGCTTGAGCAACTGTATCCGGTATATCTTTCGGACCTTGTGCTGTTCCCGCTACGAATATACCTTCTATATTGGTATCTACGGGTTTAAACTTAGGGTGAGCTTCCTGTAAAAATCCACCGTCGCTCGTGGGAAGTTTTAGGATATTAGCTATTTCCAAACCGCCTTTGCTACCTTGTAAGCCAACGGAAAGAACCACTGTGTCAAATTCGGATTCTATTATTTGGCGATTAAGAGTGTCTTCCACTTTGATGGTAACTTTTTTGGTAATTGGATCTTCGGTGATTTCGGCAGGTCTTCCTCTAATGAATTTCACACCCATTTTTTGAGTTGTTTTATAATATTCTTCATAACCTTTACCGAATGTTCTCATATCGGTGTAGAATACATAAATATCTTTTTCTTGGCCTTGCATCATAGCCATATGTTTGATAAGTTGCGAAAGTTTGGTTGCATACATACAGCAAACTCTGGAACACCATTCCCTGCCGAGTTGCTCATCTCTGGAACCGACACATTGGATAAAGGCGATACGTTTTCCCAAATCTCTTGTTTGCTTTCCTTCTCCTGCATGAACGATAATTCTTTCCACTTCCGGACCTATCATAACGTTTTGATATTTACCATAGCCATATTCAGGTTTTTGAGTTGCATCAAAAATATCGTATCCGGTAGCAACGATAATGGTATCTACGGTAAATTCTATGGTTTCGGGTTTCATTGAAAAATCTATTGCATCTTGCGGACAGGCTTTTGCACATAATCCGCAAACGGTGGTATTGCCTGTTTTGTTTCTCGCTTTGATATTTAAGCAGTTATCACCATCGATGAGATATTTGTTTGGAACCGCATAATCCATAGGGATATAAACGGCTTTTCGCTCGGTAAGTCCCCATTGCATTTCATCTTTTAGTTTTACGGGACATACATTTGTACAAATGCCGCAAGAAACGCACATTTCCGGGTGTACGTAAGTTGGTTTTTTAGTTAGTTTAACTTTAAAATTTCCTATGGTACCTTCAATGCTTTCTATTTCGGAATAATTGTGAAGTGTGATATTTTCATTTGCCGGAACGTCAGCCATTTTTGCACCAAGGATACAAGCGGCACAGTCATTTGTGGGAAAGGTTCTTGATAGCTGAGCCATTCTTCCGCCGATAGTGGCTTTTTTCTCAACAAGATGAACCTGATATCCGGCATCTCCCAAATCCAAAGATGCTTGGATACCTGCAATTCCACCGCCGATTACCAAAACTCTATTTCCGATAGGGGTTTCAATAGTTTTCAAAGGCTTACTTTCTCTGATTCCTTCAATTCCCATTTCGGTAAGATTAATGGCTTTTTCGGTAGCTTTTTCTTTATCCTCAAAATGTACCCACGCACAATGTTCTCTGATATTTGACATTTCAATAAGATACGGGTTCAAACCTGCTTTTTGGGCGGCATTTCTAAATGTTTTACCATGAAAAAGCGGGGAACAGGCAGATACCAAAACTTTATCGAGTTTATGATTCTTTATATCATCGATTATCATCTGCTGTCCGAGTTCGGAACACATATGCGAGTAATCTTTCGAAAGAACCACATCATCTTGTTTTGCGGCATCTGCGGCTACTTTTTTCACATCTACTACTTCAGAAATGTTACCACCGCAATGACATACATATACTCCTATCTTCATAAAAACTCCTAAATTTTTATTTTAAAATAAAAAATGTTATTTTGAAATTTGAAAAAACGAATTACTCTATCATACACAAAGGTAAAAAGACGTAGTTTTATCTGAAATGGAAAGCAATAAATAATGCAGCGTAGCACTTTTTACAATTACATTTCAATATAATTCTCATAATTAAATCCTATTAATTTTTGCCGATAAAAAGTACCTAATAATTACGTCAAGAATAATTTAGCTATATTTGGAATGTTTTTTTTATGAAATTAACGAAAAATTTAATTTTTGAAAATAACAAATAATATTTATTAATGTAATGATTAAAAATATAAGAAATTATAAATCGTTATTGTCATCCGAGTATTGGATGCTAACTTTTAAAAAGATAGCAATTATGGACAGTTTTTGATAAATTTTTTTTTGACCGCTTTATGAATATTAAATTTTTTGAAAAGAATAAATTAAAATAATACGGAAGGGAAGAATGAAAAAATATTATTTAAAAGACGGGATAATATATTTTAGTATCTTCAAGAATCATAAAGAAATAAAAGCTGGTTTTTCAACAAAACTATTACATGATCCGGGTTATTCGAATAAAGACAATACGGATAGGCAAAACAATATAAAAAAAATATTTTCGGTATCAAAACTGGATTTTAGAAATGCGGTTTTTCAAAATCAAGAACACACGGCAAATATCACAATTGTTAATTCCGATTATAAAAAAAGAGGATTAAAACAAAAATCGGATGCAATTCAAAACAATGACGGTATGATAACAAATGAAAAAAATCTTATTCTCACAGCTTGGGGTGCCGATTGTACCTCCGTTTATTTATTTGATGAGAAAAAAAAGGTTATTGCTCTATTACACAGTGGTAGAGAAGGTACAAGAAAAAACATCGTGAAAAATGCGGTGGAAATATTAAAAAAATCATTTCACTCAAATCCGAAAGATATCATTGCTGTATTAGGTCCGGGAATCTGTGGGAATTGCTATAAAATTAATGAAGATATCGCAAAGGAATTTGAAGAAATATTTCTGTTTAGAAAAAATAATGATGTTTTTTTGGATGTAAAAAAGAAAATAGTCAGTCAATTAATGGAAATGGGTGTCGAGCAAATCGAGGATGTGAATATTTGTACAAAATGTGACGAAAGATTTTATTCATATCGAAGGGAAGGTAAAAATCACGGTAGCGGAATGGCTTTTATATCATTAATCTGAATTGTAATCCAGATAGGTTTTCCAAGCAATTGATTCCAATGTTTCTCTATAGCTTTGAGAGATTTCGGTGGTATCGGGATAAGCTACTCCTGAGGGGTTTTTGTCATATAAGAAAGCATAAAATGTATAAACGGCCAAAAATGTTCCGTTTATATTCGGGTGGCTTTGATCAGACTGATATAGGTTAATATGCGGTGCAATTTGTAAGGATTTTTCAAATGCTCGTCCCACGGGAATTGCCATGGTGTTTAATTCTTTTGCAATATGCTGATAAGCATTTGCTATATCATCTATCGAAGAAGGATTGTCTTGATTTGCCCAAGTCATAAAAAAAAGAGTTTTTGCTCCCGCATCTCTTATTACTTGATCCAAAAGTTCAGCATAGTAGTACATAGAATCGGGTTCTTGAATAAGGCGGGTATTTTGTTCTTGCAAAATTACATAATCGTGGTTTCCGTAATTTATTGTAGCAATGGTTGTAGGATTATTATAATGTTGTTCCAAAGTGAAGCCCCCGTAAGCTACGCGAGAAGTATTTATCGTCCAATCGGGATTGGCTGTTTCGGCAAACCGTTTTAGGTGTACATCCAACCCGCCGTTTATGTATGTATAACTATTCCCGATAAAAAGTAGGGAATCGGGGAAATTTTTCTCAATTATCCAATCTATGATAACTTCCAAATTACCGGTACCGTTAAGAATATGTAAAGTTATATGAACAATTGTTGTTTCGCCGGCATTAACTTCCGCATCGGTTTCACCGGTAGCGATTATATTTTCATTTTCGTAAACATTGACCTTTATATGGTAAGTTCCGGATTCCAAATCATAAAAAGTACCTTTTGCACTATCGGCTTCAATCGTAAGATTCATTGATTTATAAAATTCTTCTTTTGTGATAATAGCTTCAACTCTTGTAACTTGATAACCATTGTCATAAGCCGGTTTTAAAGAAAAGCCAATAGGGATTTTTCCCTTTTTAAGTTGAGCTTCCGTAGGTTTGCTACAAGATATAATTAAAATGGAAATGAAAAAAATTATAATAAAAAATTTTTTTAATCTTTTAAGTTCCTTAAAAGGGGTAATATCTAAATCTCTCATACTATTATCTCTCTGTTTTCTGGGATTTTATTTACCTGATTAATCCAACCCCTAATCGTGAGTTATTTTTTTTAAATATAAAATGTTGTAAAGTGAAAATTATGAAAAGCCATATAAATTTAATGGGAATTAAATCAAAAGGGCAATATTAGTCCATTTTGAGTTAAAAATAAAAAAAAATCATATAAATTTATTGTTTGTAATCCAACTAAAAAATTAGGCGTGGATCAAAGTTTATAATTTATTCAAAAATTAATCTGTTAAATTAATCTTGGAATACTTAAATTCATAAAAGTGATAAAATATTTATTATTTGATTGACATTAAAATA
>CAZUGB010000174.1:0-13648 GCA_964619925.1 uncultured Candidatus Cloacimonadota bacterium | reverse complement strand
CCTACCGATAACGGGATCCAGTTTTCCCATTCGAGCTAATTTCGTTAGATTTCTTGCATACTTTTCCGGCGCCTGATATTTTGCTTCGGGATTTTGGTCTGTTACACGTTGATTTCCCCTTAATTCCTTCATTGCGAGAAGTAAACCGTTAATATCATCCGGAAGTTCCGAGAATTTTTTCGGAAGATCGGTTGCCGTAACTATCGCCAATAGAAAATGCTCCGTACTTACATATTCATCTTGTAATTTTGCCGCCTCTTTTTCAGCTACGGATAATACTTTAGCCAAATCGTTGGATATAGTGGTTTGATAAACTCCGCTAACTCGCGGAAGTCTTTGCAGTTCATCATTAACTTGACTACGTAATAAGTTTACATCCTTTTCCAGCTTTCTTAGTATCGAAACCGTAAAATTTTCATTATTTGAAATCATTGCGTTCAAAAGATGTATCGGTTTTATTTCTTGATGATTGTATTCTTGTGCCGTATTAGCGGCTTTTTCCAACATTTCTTGGGATTTTATGGTTAATTTGTTTAAATTCATATTTCTCACCTCACTTTTTTTTAATGGTATAATATCTTGAAAGTGAGGAAAAGCAAATATTTTTTAGCACTCTATATAGAAGTTTGCTAATTTTTTATCCGGTTTCTTTCTCTTTACACTCCATTCGATTTATAAAATAAACGGCTGATAGAATAATTATTGAAACCAATAAGAATGTAAACCGATATCCGATTAATCTGATTAATATCCCTGCAAACAGGGGAAATAGCATGGGCAATAGATAACCCGCACCCGAAATACCCGTATATACTGCTCGATTTTCTTTGTTGCTAATCTCCAAAAGAATACCGCTTTTGGCAATCGAGAAAGATGTGATAAAAATACCCGAAAGAATAAAAATCAGCTGGTACAAAAGAGAATTTCCTATGAATATCAATGAAAGAACGGGCAACATAAATCCTATCACGGAAGCAAATTTCAACAGCGTTTTATAATTAAACGAAATTTTGTATAACACCAAACCGCTTAGAGACATACCTACTACTTTCAAAAGAAGAATATTACCGATTAATTCGGAAGAAATTCTGTTTTTTAAGAAAAGAACCATAAAAGGGATAATACTTAAACCCAAGCCCATCAGATTAATCGTTAAAAGATAATATTTTAAGTTTGCATTTTTTCTTATTTCGGGAAAAATTCTTTTCAAAAAAGAGACAAAGCTATCTTTTCGTTCCACCTCATAAACCGGTTCTTTTATCATCCAAAATCCTAAGGTAGCAATAAATAATAAAATGGAAGCAATCACAAATAATAATCCGTAATTATCAGGATAAATCCTTAATAATTGTCTCACAATAAAAGCGGATATGAATATTCCAAAACTGCTAATCGTTTGTTTTAATGAAAAAAAGTTCTTTCTCTTTTCATACAAAATGGATTTTCCCACAATATCCACATAAGAAATTGCGGCATACGAACCGCTAAATGAAAAGATAGTTATAAGTAAAAATATAAGAAAAATAAATAATGCTTTGGAAAAATGATTGGAAAAGAGTATAACCAAACCTAAGAGTAACAAAGAAAAAACTCTAAGATTAATACCGGTTAACAAAGATGATTTTTTCTTTTTCCTTTTTGATATTTTACTGGCAAAAACTATTTGCATCAAACCCGAACCACCCATCATTATAGCGGTGAGCAAACCCAATAAAATCGAATTTCCTCCCGCTTTGATGAGCAATGCGGGTATTATGGAATGCACATCCGTAAAATTGGATGCCAAAGATAAAAATATACCATGCCATATAAAGGCGATATAATTTCTTTGTGATACTTTTTCGGTTAACTCCAAAATTTATAAACCTTTCCAGCCTTCCTGTTCCAATCTGAAAAATTTTTGTAATTCTTCCGGGGTCATTTGTACCACATCAAAAAAGACATCGGCTCCCAGTGCTTGAATTGGATTGCTTAAACTTTTTATTAGCGTATCCATTATGGGTATGGTAGGCGAAGGTACCGCCATGGTGATATGAACGTTTTTTCCCTCGATTTTGTAATCACGAACAATACCCAAATTATAAAGAGTATTATCAATAGCAGGATGTTTTACGGATTTGATAATTTCTTCGGCTTGTTTTGTTATATCCATATTTCCTCCAAAATAAAAAGGCTCGCATTTGAGCCTTTTATTAAATTTTTAAGTTTTTTTTATAATATCATAAGAAAGGATAATAATCTTTTCTATTATCAATTATCTTTGCATCTTCTTTTAATTTTTTATACCATTCGCTAAGATGTTTGTTTTGTTTTCGTTCCAACATTTGTTTTTTCAATTTTTCTTTTTCTTCTTCAAATTTTTTCATATCCGGTTTATTTCTTTTTTCAATATAGGCAATGTAGGTTCCCTTTTTGGTTTTAACCAAATCGGTAAATTGGCCTTCTTCGGTTTTGAAAATGGCATTTAACAAATCATCCACTTTACCTATTTTAGAGATATATTTATCGTGGTTAATATCTTTTGCTTCCACTATTTCCCAGCCTTCTTTTTTAGCCATTTCAAGCCATTTGTCTTTGGGATATTTTTTAATAAATTCTTCTGCCATTTTTTGGGTAATTTCTCTTCTTTTTTCCGTCATTAATTTTCTTTCTATGGATTTTTTGGCATCTTCAAGTGATTTATAATGATCTCCCACTACATAGGATATTTGAGCCACAACATATTCTTTTTTATTAACCAAAATCGGTTCGGCAACTTTTCCTTTTTTGTTTTCAAAAGCAAATTTAACCAAATCTTCCGCTCTGCCTATACCCGGGATGAATTTTGATTTTTCATTAAATTCTCTTGTTTCTTCCACTTTAAGATTTTTTTCTTTGGCTACTTCTTCAAGACCCTTTTCTTTTGCCATTTCATAAAAATCATCAACTTCCTTTTCAATCATATTTTTGGTTTCTTCGGAAGGTTCGAGTTTTATCAGGATATGGCTTGCTTTAACTTCTTCTTTGCCTTTATCATTTTTTCTTTTATCAAATACTTTTATAATGTGATAGCCGAAACGTGTTAATACGGGTTTGCTTATTTCACCTTTTTTCATAGAAAAAGCGGCTTCGGAAAAGGGTTTTACCATTCTTTCAAAAGTAAAATATCCCAAATCACCACCTTTCGGACCGGAAGGACCTTCGGAATATTCTTTTGCCAATTCCGCAAAATCGGCATCTTTTTTAATTGCCAATTGATATATGGAATCCGCCTTAGCTTTTGCTCTCATACTGTCGGCTTTGGAAGGTTTTATTGCATATTTTACATATTTTAGTTTTCTGGCTGGCGGTTCTTTGTAATCTTCTTTGTGTTCGTTATAATATTTTTCTATTTCGCTATCTTCAATTTTCGGATTATCCACTTTTTTATAATCGAAATAGATTATTTTCACGTCCGCTTTATCATTTTTTTTGATATAATCTTCTTTCACGTCTTCGTCGGTAACTTTCACTTCCGCTTTTACCGCATCAAAGAGCTTTTCATAAGGTAAAGTTTGATGAATATTATCTATCAAAGCATTGGCAAAATCGGGATTTTCTTCTATCATTTTTTGATATTTTGCTTTATCGAATTTCCCGTTTGTTTGGAACTGTTTGATTTGCTTAATATCGTCCGACGGATTATCGAGTTTTTTTATTTCATCTTCGGTAGTTACTTTTATATGTCTTTTTTTAATTTCCATATCATATAAAATTTTTGAAACAAATCTATCCCAAGCTTCATTATTCAATTTTTTTTCATCCGGTTCCTTATCGGGGTTTTGTTGTATCCAATTTCCGTAGTATTGGCTGAAATATTCATTAAATTCGGGATATCTGATCTTTTTACCGGCAATAACACCTATTACACCTCGGGGACGTAAAAACCCTTTTACTCCGCCAAGTCCCATAGAAAAAATAAAAACACCTGCTATTATATAGAAAAATATTTTGGCGTTTTTTCTCATACTTTTAAACATATTTTTATCCTCCAAAACGCTTTTTCAAAGTTAGAGATGTGCAATAAAAAAAAGGGGGTATTTTATTCAAGTTTTTTTTTAATTAATGTTTTATAGTAATCCGTATGCCACAAAAAATAATCGACACGACACTTATAGAGCAATTTATAAAACGGCATTAATTTTTTATTTTAATAAATAAATAATGTTTTCGGAATCAGAGCTTACTACTTCTTTTGAAAAAGATCCGTAAACTTTGTCAATCTGCAAACCCGATTTTTCAATTAACAACCTCATATAATCAGGTGAACATTCTTTTAAAGAAATATTGTTATCAAAGCTATTTTCAAGTTCGCCGTATCGGTTGAAAATCTCGTAATAGTCATGCCAGTGTTTAACCAAATTTAATCTGTCTATTTTATATGAAGAAAACATTCGCACGGTTTTATCTTGAAAAGTTTTTGTGTAAACCTGTTTTAAAACGGTTTTGTCTTCTCCCTCACACACACAGGGATATATATCCAAACCCAAAATACCGTTTTCATTAAGCATCGATTTCATATTTTTTAAAAAATTTATTTGCTCATCCAAATCCAGAAGCAATTGAAAAGAAAAATAACCTACCACTATCAGTGCAAATTTTTTATCCAATTTGAAATTTTTCATATCGGCAACATAAGCGGTTAGTCTGTCATTCCCAAAATCGGTCAGTTTTTTTATCATCTTTTTAGATATATCAATTGCCGTAACATCACATCCCGTTTTTAAAAGTTCTTCGGTTATTCTTCCGTCACCTGCGGCTATCTCCAAAATCGGACAACCTTGTTCGATTGCCAATTCATACCAAAATTTTTTATCTTGGTTTTGTGAAGATGCGGCAAAATCCAATTCCCAACGATACAATTCAGAAAATTTATCCCAATCCATTGAATTTCAAACTTTTTAAATAAAATTTTTTATCAAAATTTAGTTGTAAATGTGTTAAAAATATATTTGTAATTTCGGACGAAACGCTATTATCCAACTCCAAATCATTCAAATAATTACCGATTTGAGGAAGCAAAAAAAACACTTTCTTTGCCTTTGCGGATAAAGAAATACTGCTTTTTTTCATGTTATCTTTAAAACAACCGGCACAAATAAAACCTTTTTTATAATATGAATACACCTTCAAATCTTCCGTTTGCCTTTTACATACGGAACAATGGGTTACATATAATTTAATCCCGATAATTTCAAATAATTTTAAAAGAAATCTCCAAAATACGGCTATATGAACCACTTTTTTTTGATAATCCAAATATTGAACGGTAAGTTTAAAAATTTCTTCCGATTCATCTTTGTTAAAAATAATTTGACCCAATATTTCGGCGGCGGCAAAGTAATATTTTGAAAGTTCGTAATTTGCTTGATAAAGATATGGAACTATCAGCTCTGCCGACTTTAATATATACAAATTTTTATTATTTTTGTGATGCAATTCGCAATTCAATTCGTTCAAATAATCTATTATTCCGAATAATTTGCTGCCGTTTTTTCTTGCTCCCTGTGCAATTGCGGAAATTTTCCCGTGCTTTTCGGTTAATAAATCCACAATATAACTATTTTCTTTGAAAGGGATTTTTTTTATAATCAATGCTTTATCGGTAAAATCCCTCATTTATTCCACGGTAACGCTTTTTGCCAAATTTCTCGGTTGATCGACATCAAATCCTTTTAAATCGGCTACGTAATATGCCAAAAGTTGTAAAGGTATCACCGAAAGTAAAGGTTGCAAAGGTTCGATGGTAGAAGGGATATATATAACCTCGTTTGACAGGGATTTTATTTGCTCGTCGCCTTCGGTGGCAATTATTATTAATTGTCCTTTTCTTGCTTTCACCTCTTGTAGATTTGAGATTATTTTTTCATAAATGGTGTCTTTCAAAGCAATTGCCACTACCGGCATATTTTCATCTATCAGAGCGATAGGACCGTGTTTCATTTCGGCGGCGGGATAGCCTTCGGCATGAATGTAGGAAATTTCTTTTAATTTCAAAGCTCCTTCCAATGCAACAGGATAATTCACTCCCCTACCGAGATATAACATATTTGTGGCATCTTTAATCTTTTTGGCGATTTCCAATATTTTTTCGCTGTTTTTTAAAATTTTTTCCACTTTTTCGGGAATTTTGTAAATTTCCTGAATAAATTCCAAACCGTAAGTAGGCGACAAATGTTTCATTCTTCCCAAGAGTAAAGCAAAAAGGGATAAAATGGTTACTTGAGATGTAAACGCTTTTGTGGAAGCCACACCTATTTCCACTCCCGCATGGATATACACCCCGCCGTCCGATTCTCTGGCTATTGTGCTTCCCACCGTATTGGTGATGCCCATTACTCTGGCACCTTTTGCCTGTGCTTCTCTTAATGCGGCTAATGTATCAGCCGTTTCACCCGATTGACTTATCACAAACACCAAAGTATCATCGGGGATAATGGGATTTTTGTATCTGTATTCGCTTGCGTATTCCACTTCCACGGGTATTCTGGCGAGGGATTCTATTATGTATTTTCCTATCAAACCGGCATGCCAAGATGTTCCGCATCCGATTATCTGGATTTTTTTTATTCTTCTTAATTCTTCGCCGGTCATATGAAGTCCCCCCAATCTGGCGGTGGAAAGTTTGCTTACCAATCTGCCTCGGAATGCATTTTCGATAGATGAGGGTTGTTCGAAGATTTCTTTAATCATAAAATGTTTAAAATCACCTTTTTCTATGGCTGAAATATCCCAATCTACTTTCGAAACACTTGCTTCCACTTTTTGATTCATAAGTGTGGTTATTTCAAAATTTATCGGGGTAATGGTTACAATTTCTCCGTCTTGCAGATAAATAACTTTTTGTGTGTGAATAATTATCGCTCCCACATCCGAACAAACAAAAAATTCTTCGTTTCCTATTCCCAAGATAAGAGGACTACCCATTCTGGCGGCAATCATCATATTAGGATATTTTTTATGTAAAACAGCTATTCCGTAGGTACCTTCCACCAATTTCAAGGCTTCTCTCACTCCGTTTGTAAAATCTTTTTCAACTTCTATAAAATGTTCGAAAAGATGAGCCAAGATTTCGGTATCGGTTTCGCTTTTGAAAGTATGACCTTCTTCTATCAATTTTTTCTTTAAAGCTTTAAAATTTTCTATAATTCCGTTGTGAACCACGGCTAACTCGCCTTTACAATCGGTATGGGGATGAGCATTAATTGCAGTGGGTTCCCCGTGAGTAGCCCATCTTGTGTGAGCTATGGCAAGTTTGCTTTCTATTTTGGACGGTTCGGGTAACGAACGTTCCAATTCTATAATCTTTCCGCTTTCTTTATATACTTTTAGATTATTTTCATTATCAATCAAGGCAACACCGGCACTATCATAACCGCGATATTCCAATCTTTTTATACCTTCTATCACTATTGGTACGGCATTTCTTTTGCCTATATATCCAACTATTCCGCACATATTTCCTCCTGTTTTTTCCAAAATTTAGATAGCTTTTTATTTATCAAGCATAATTTTACCGTAGCAAATACCACATATGCAATATCATAAGATAAACCGAAAATTTTTACTTTACAGATAAAGGCTCTTAAAGATTTTGAGTTTCATATTTAAGTAATTATTTATCAATAAAAAAGAGGTAATGATGCTAAAAAACTTCGATGATTTAAAAAAGAAATTAAAAGAAAAGCCGAATAAAACCGTGGTAATAGCTGCGGCACATACCGAATCCGCAATAGAAGCGGCTATTTTGGCAAAAAAAGAGAATTTTGCCGAAAGTATTTTGGTAGGAGATTTTGAGTTTATTTCAAATTACTTAAAAGACAAACATCCCAAATATTCAAAATCTTTTGAAATCATAGACACGAAAAAAGATTTGAAAGCGGCGGCAAAAGAAGCCGTAAAATTGATTTTGGAGGGTAAAGGCAATCTTATTTTAAAAGGCAAATGCGATACGGCAACCCTCTTGAAAGCTGTATTGGATAAAGAACACGGACTTAGAACGGGAGAAATTTTAAGCGACGTTTTGGTTTATGAACATCCCGAAAAATTAATCTTACTCACAGACGGCGGGATAAATTTATATCCTAATCTTAAAGAAAAAATTTCCATAGTAAACAATGCCGTAAAAGTTGCTCATTCTTTGGAAATGGAAAACCCGAAAGTGGCTATGCTCGCCGCCGTGGAAGTAGTGAACGAAAAAATGCCCGCTACCGTAGATGCGGCACTGATAGCTAAAATGAACGCAAGAAAACAGATAAAAGGTTGTGTAATTGACGGACCTTTGGCTTTTGATAATGCCGTATCCGAAATGGCGGCAAAAGCAAAAGGTATCAAATCGGAAGTTGCGGGTAATGCCGATATTTTGGTAGTTCCCAATATCGAAGCAGGCAATATATTCGGTAAAGCACTTACTTATTATTGTAATTACAAAGTCGCTCATGTGGTTATGGGAGCAAAAGTTCCCATTTTGATAGCTTCACGCGCAGACACGGCTGAAACCAAAATGCTATCCATGGCGCTTGGTATTATTTGTTCATAAAATTCATAAAATAAAATTAAAAGGAGAATACAAATGGGAAAAGGCGACAGAAGAACAAAAAAAGGAAAGATCTTTAGAGGTAGCTACGGTAACGTACGTCCGAAACCGAAAAAGATTAAAAAAGAAAACAAAAATTAGTTTCTTTTAAAGAAGTGGCGGGTGATTAGCTCAGTTGGTTAGAGCGCTACGTTGACATCGTAGAGGTCACCGGTTCGAATCCAGTATCACCCACCATTTTTTTATCAAAAATAAAAATTTAAAATTCTATAAATAAACCTTTTTGAAAATACGCCGTTATATTTAAAACATTCAATTCCCCTCAAACAAATCAAAAAAAATTTATATGTTTTTCAAAACGGTTGAAATAACACAATTCTATTGTTGACAATATACAAGCCAAAATATCTTTTGTTGAAGATAAAAATCTTTGGAGAAAGGTATGAAAAAAATCATTATAATTTTAGGTCTTATAGCTCTGCTAACTCTATTTTTTAGCGGTTGTACCACACTCGGTTTCGGACAATTCGACAAACAAAACACCGTCAAACAATCCACTACCGACAATGCAAACACAAATTACACATTCAAATACAAAGACGATACGGCAAAATCGGTTTCGGTAGCAGGAGATTTTAATAATTGGGACAAAGATAAAGATCCTATGAAAAAAATTAACGGCACATGGATTTTACATAAAAACCTTTCGCAAGGAGAACATCAATATAAATTTGTGATAGATCATGAAAAATGGATTACAGATCCGAACAATGATAAAAAAACTGATGACGGTTACGGAGGATTTAATTCCGTGATTGTGATAGGAAAGAAAATGAAAAAAGAAGAAAAGAAACAATCAAATCAAATTGTAAAACCTACAAAAACAAATCAAAAAACAGTTCCGGTAAAATTTTCTTATCAACCGCTTATCGGAGGAAAACACGAAGTTTATCTGGCAGGTAGTTTTAATAACTGGGATTCAAAAGCCACACCTATGAAAGAAAATAACGGCATTTACGAAGTTACTTTGAATTTGCCGCAAGGAAAATATCAATACAAATTTTTCGTAGATGGCAAATGGATAACGGACGAAAACGCAAAAGACTTTGCCGATGACGGTTTTGGCGGACAAAATTCGGTGCTTTATGTAGGTGATAAAAACAAAATCGATGCTCTTCACAAGGTTGAATTTATCTACCACACGGATAAACCTGTTAAAGAAGTCTATATTGCGGGTGCAATGAACGATTGGAATCAAAAAAAGGACAAATTGAAAAAAATCGATGAAAACACATATAAAATCACATTACTTTTACACGAAGGCAAATACCCTTATAAATTTGTGGTAAACGGCACCGATTGGGTAACCGATAAAAATGCGGATCTCTTTGAAGATGACGGTTTTGGCGGACAAAATTCCGTTATTGTGGTTGATAACTCATATCCTACCGTTACCATAGAAAAAAATGACGGAATAATGCTTACTTACGGTATTCCCACATCTCAATCCATCGAAACGGTAAATCCTATATCAAAAACCGAAATCCAATTTAAAACAAAGGCTCATAGTAATGATGTCCAAGCCGTTTATTTATCGAAAAACGGTAAAAGAATTAAAATGGATAAAATAGCCACCGACGGTAAATTCGACTATTTTTCAAAAATCATCAAATTAAAAAATCCTAACGAAACATTTGATTATTATTTTATTTACAAAGATAAAAACAACGAATATTATCTTTTGAACGGTATTATCACTCAAAAATTGGACAAATCCAAAATTTTCCATTTCGATATAAAAAAAATAAAACCATTTCTCACACCTGATTGGGCAAAAAACGGCATAATTTACCAAATCTTTACCGATAGATTTTACAACGGAGACAAATCAAACGATCAGGATTTTCACGAATGGTACTATGAAAATTGCAAAACGCCACCCCCACCCGGACAAAAGCTAAAACCGAATCAGGCATATTATCATTTGGTTAAAGATTGGTATGATATAAAAGGTTTAAAACACAATCCTCTGCGCGCAGACGGTAAACCCGACTGGTGGAGTTTTTATGGCGGAGATATAGCCGGTGTAAAACAAAAATTGGATTATCTTACCGATTTGGGAATCACTATCATTTATTTTAATCCTCTATTCGAAGCAAAATCAAATCACAAATACGATGCGGCGGATTATATGAAACTGGATCCTCATTTCGGAACTGAACGGGAATTCAAAGATTTCGTTAAAGAAGCTCACAAAAGAGGTATTCATATAATCTTGGATGTAGCATTTAACCATACGGGAGATACATTTTGGGCATTTGTAGATTCCAAAAAGAAAGGTCCCGAATCAAAATATTATCATTGGTATGAATGGAAAAAATGGCCTATACCCGATCCGTTACCGCCTGATTTCAAACCTTCCGATTATTATGAATGTTGGTGGGGTTTCGGTGAAATGCCGGATTTGGATTATGATTTATCACGTCCTAATCCCGCGGAAAACGGCATAAAAGATATAAAACAGGCAAAAGTTAATTGGGATGTGGTTAATTATCTTAAAAAAGTTGCCGAATATTGGATAAAAGATATGGGATTGGACGGTTTCAGATTGGATGTTCCCAATGAAGTGCCGTTTTGGTTTTGGAAAATTTTCAGAGAAAAGGTTAAATCATTGAAACCGGATGCATATTTGGTTGGTGAAATTTGGTCAAATGCTTCCGAATGGGTAAATAACGATTATTTTGATGCCGTTATGAATTACGCTTATTTCAAAGATCCCGTTATGAGATTTTTTAATCAACGAAATTGCAGTGCAAAAAAATTCGACCGAGATTTAAAACCCGGATTGCTAAATTATCCCGTTCAAGCCACGCAAGTAATGATGAATCTTATCGATAGCCACGATACATTCAGATATTTGGAAACCGCAAAAGGTGATTATTCCAAATTGAAAATGGCGGTTTTATTCCAAATGACTTTTGTGGGCATTCCACACATTTGGTACGGTGACGAAATAGGTATGATGGGCGCTCATGATCCTGATAACCGAAGACCTTTCTATTGGAAATATGTAAATGAACCCAAAAGAGTCGAATTAAGAAATTTCTATAAAAAATTAATTTCCATAAGAAAACAAAACCGAGCTTTACGAACAGGTTCATTTAAGTCTTTATTAACGCAAGGAAAAGTTTTTGCCTATCAAAGAAAAACCGAAAATGAAAAAATATTTGTTATTTTAAATAACGAAGGTACCTCTCAAAAGATAAACTTAAAAATTGATACGAACAAAACCGAACTTACCGATTTGATTAGCGGAAAAAAATATAAAGTTACAAACCAAACCGTTTCGGTGGGACTTCCCGCATATAGCGGTGTTATTTTAAAATAAAAAGGGGTAAAAATGAAAATTGACAGAGATTTCATAAAAAAATTGCCAAAAACGGATTTACATGTTCATTTGGACGGTAGTTTGCGTCTTTCCACTATCATAAATTTGGCAAAAAAACAGCATATTGACCTACCGGCAAAAAAAGAAGAAGAATTAAAAAAAATCGTTACATGTGATAAAAAATGCAAAAGCTTGGAAGAATATTTACAAGGATTCCAAATTACTTTGAGCGTTTTACAAACCGAAGATGCTTTGGAACAAGCGGCTTTTGAACTCGCCGAAGATGCCGCAAAAGAAAACATTCGGTATATGGAAGTGAGATATTCCCCTATTTTACATACACAAAAGGGACTTAAAACCACAAGCATTTCGGATGCGGTTTTAGCCGGTTTGCATAGAGCGGAAAGAAAATACGATATAAAAACGGGAGTAATCATTTGCGGAATTAGAAATATGGATCCCACTACCTCGGTTAAACTGGCTGAATTGGCTATTGCATACAAAAATTTGGGCGTTATAGGTTTCGACCTTGCCGGTGCAGAATACAATCATCCTGCCAAAGAACACAAAGAAGCTTTTGATCTTGCCTTAAAAAACAATATTAATATCACCATTCACGCGGGAGAAGCCTACGGACCGGACAGCATTCATCAGGCATTGCATTATTGCGGTACACATCGTTTGGGACACGGAACTCGTCTTATCGAAGACGGCGATTTGCTGAATTATGTAAATGACCACAGAATACCTATGGAAATTTGTATTAAGAGCAATCTTCACACAAAAGCGGTATCAAGTATTGCCAGACATCCCGTTTCATTTTATCTCGATTACGGCTTACGAGTTACTTTGAATACGGACAACCGACTTATATCCGATACTACATTAACGGATGAATATATGCTTGCAATTAATACTTTGGGATGGAATTACGAAGAGGTAAAAAAAGTTATTATAAACGGTTTTAAAAGCGCATTTATCCCCTATCGTGAACGAGTAATTTTGCTTAATAGGGCTTTAAGAGAAATGGAAATTTTGGAACAATCCGATTTGAAAAAGAAAATAGATATCGAAGAAGCTATTTAGGAAGAAGTATGAACAGAATTTTATACATAAAAAATCTAAACGATGCAAAAAGAGAATTAAAAAAAATTAATGTTTCTTCACAAGGTGTGGAAGTGATGGCTACCAAGGCTCTACCCGCTATTATCAAATTAACGGACGTAAAACTCGGAGCCGCAAATATCCTAAAACAAGAGATGCTTTCGCTAGGAGGAGATGCCGCCGTGGCACGAGGAGTGGTAAACGGTGCTTTGGAAAAAAGTGACGTTATATTACTCGGAGATTCTTCAAAAATAAAAAAATTAATAAAAAAATTGAATTATCAAACTATTTTCGGACTGCCTGAAATTAAAGAAGATCTAAAAAAATTACTCATCCCTCTTTATAAAATCGAAAAAAAATCAATAGATTGCAACGGTACATCAATTTATTTCGACCGAACAAAAGTAATGGGGATTTTGAATGTTACCCCCGATAGTTTTTCCGACGGCAATAAATATCTTGATACCCGAAAGGCGATAGACAGAGCCAAACAGATGATTGACGAAGGAGCCGATTTTATCGACATCGGAGGTGAATCTTCCCGTCCGGGTTCAAAAAGAATTTCTTATGAAGAAGAACACAAAAGAGTAATTCCCGTTATA
>CAZUGB010000173.1:0-7262 GCA_964619925.1 uncultured Candidatus Cloacimonadota bacterium | reverse complement strand
CAGGAAAAAATAAAAGTCTGGTAAAATATATTTTAACAAAAATCGAAAATCAAATCTCCGAAAAAGAATACAACCATTTGGATTCAAATTTTACAATCGAACATATCTTACCCGAAAATTTCGACGAAAATTGGAATAAAGCATTTTCCGATGAAGCCGATAAATATATCTATCGATTAGGAAATTATACGCTTCTCGAAAAGAAATTTAATCACAAATTAGGTAATAAACATTTTACCGAAAAACTTAGATTTTATAAAAAAAGCCAATTTAAACTTTCGAAAGATGAACTAAATTATGATGAATGGAATATATCAACTTTGAATAATTACCAAAGTAAATTAGCCAAATATGCAAAATCGGTTTGGAAACTATAAAGAAAATTCTATCGCTCAATCGGTAATCTTTTTTCTTGCAAAATCGATTTGGTTATCAATAGCGGATCTATAGCAAATTCATACCAATACACACCCCAATGAAGATGGTTTCCCACCGCTCTTCCCGTTGCTCCCACCTCACCTATTTTTTTACCTATTTGCACGTATTCGCCGGTAATTACATCTATCTTACTCAAATGAATATAAATGGAACTAACCCCTAAACCGTGGTTTATTAATACGAATTTACCATTATAAAAATAATCTCCCGTTAATGCCACGATACCATTTGCACAGGAATAAACCGATGCACCTTTCGGTGCGGCAAAATCCACACCTTTGTGATATGATTTTTTCACTCCGTTTAAAATTCTCTCGGAACCAAAATCACCACTGATACGATAAATAAGCGGTAATCGAAATTTATTGAAATATTTGTTTTTATCTTGATAGATAATTTTTTTTCGGACGGTTGTCAAAGTTTTATATTCACGATTTATTCTTTTTATCAAATTTTTGTTCTTCGGTTTTTTCACATATTTTTTGGGAACTTTATTTATTTTTTGCGTTTTATATTTTGTTTTCTTTACCTCTACATAATAGGAAAGCGTATCACCAAACGCGGTAACGAAAATAAGATCGTTTGCAAAACTTTGATTCTTTTTCAGACCCACAAATATATAATTGTGATATATAGGCACATCGAAATCGTTAAAATAACATTTTGTAATATATTCCGGTAAATCCGCCTGAAAAAAACCGCCTTGTTTAAATATCCCTTTTAAAATTATTTCATCTGCAAACAGATATACAACAAAAAAGCTAAAAAAGAATATCAAAAAGTATTTTCTCATTTTTTAAGATAAAGTAAAAATTTTTTATGCCATCTATCGAAAAGAGATTGATCTCCGTTTAAAAAATCTTCTATTGCAAAAACCGTTTCATAGGCTCTCAAATAACCGTAGGCTTTGTGATGATTTTCTTTGCCATTGTATTCATAATCGTTGTCCACACATATATCCGTGGGAAACACATCAAAAATATTAGGGATAAAGTTGTCCTTTAAATCATAATTAATAGCAATCGGGTCTTTTACATCCGCAAAATTATACCACCGATAAAAGATGTTATTCGGGGTTGGTGCTTTGGTATCTTCATCAATTTTCAGATTCAGTTCTTCCAAAATTTCTTTATACACAGGTGCATATCCCAAAGGCGAACCAATGCTTAAAAAAGTGTGAACGGGTATTTTGGTTGCTTCGAACATCAAAGTATCATAGGCGATAATATTTCCCATGGAATGAGCTATCAATAAAATTTGTTTATGTTTATGTTTTTCCAATATTTTTTTTAATCGTTCTCTAAAAGCTTTCTTTGCCTTTATTTTTGGATTTTGACGACAGTATCCGTGGTAATAATCATATAAATCGGGAAAATATTTTTTTATGGTTTCTTCCGTGAGTTCTTCAAGTTTAGGACGTTCTTTTGCAAGATAAATCTTTTTCAAGGCATCTTCGATTTTTAATAAAAGTTTTTTCCTTATAGGATGTTTCTTAAAATCATAATCCGACTGTTCGGAACGTTTATATGGTTCGGGATCATAATAAGGATCATCCTCTTCCAAAGAGGAAAGCAAAGGTTCTTCATATTGCAAATCAGCCCAATAAACCAATTCGAACTCAAACTCCGGCATTTTGAATCCCAACCGTTCAAATCCTTCTTGAATGGAAAGTCTCCACCAACGTTCCAATACATCTTTTGGCGGTTTATTCTTTAATCCGTGAATACCGATGATAACTTTTTTCATTAATTACAAAAACTCTTTTTTACCGTTCGACTTCAGATTTTCCACAACTTTTTTTACATCTTCCGTTCTATTCATATTAACCAATAAAATTGCGTCGTCGGTTTCTATCAGAGCTATATTTTCCACACCGATTAATGATATTAATTTTTTGGAAAGCACTAAGTTATTTTTACTGTCTATCACGATATTTTCACTTTTTATCACGTTATTATCTTCGTCTTTTTCCAAAACATCATATAAAGCTTTCCAACTACCCACATCGCTCCAACCGAAATCAACGGGAATTACGGCTTTCTTTTGTGCTTTTTCCATTATTGCAATATCCACCGGCAATTTTGGCATTTTTTTGTAAATCTCATCAATTGATGCCAAAATACCTTCCTTATCCCAAATGTTTGAAATTTCCTTTATAAGATTCATCATCTCGGGCTGATGTTTACTAAATTCATCTATAATGGTTTCCAATTTCCAAATGAACATACCGCTGTTCCACAAAAATTGTCCCGTTGATAGAAAATGTTTTGCCGTTTCAAGATTAGGTTTTTCCTTAAATGAATTTACAATATAAATTTCATCAAACAGCTTTTCACTCATTTCGATATATCCGTATCCGGTGGCGGGATAATCGGGTTTTATACCGTAAGTAACCAAATAACCTTTGTCAGCACCTTTTTCTGCCAATTTGATTTTTTCCAAAAAGTTCTTTTCGTCTTTTATAAGATGATCACTGGGCAAAACTATAACCGTTTCGTTAATTTCGTATTTTCTTTTCAGATATAAATTCGATAAAGCGATACAAGGTGCCGTATTCATTCCGAAAGGCTCGGCGATTATATTTTCATCGGGTAATTCGGGCAAATGAATACGAACAAGTTCTTTTTGGTCATTTGAAGTAACCACATAAATATCTTTTATATCTATCAAAGGTTTTAATCTTTCCACTGTCATTTGTATCATTGATTTTTCGGAAACAATATTTAAAAACTGCTTTGGCATCGTTTTCCTTGATAAAGGCCAAAATCTGCTTCCCACACCTCCTGCCATAATCAATGCTATCATATATTCCTCCGTGTTAATTATTCTGGATAATGTTTACATCATCGGGTAGCTTTACATCAAATAGTTTATTTTTGATAACTTTGTTTATTTTTATATTTTTAAATGAATATTCTACAAAATTGCCATTCCGATTTATTATTTTCATTTTTTTTATGATATAATTTTTTAATTCCACAATGATTATTTGTTCGTCCGAAACCAATTTCAGTTTGATAAAATTCCTTTTTTCTTCCAGAATTATAATTTTTGAATTTTGCCAAAATTTTTTGATAATATCGATAGGTCTTGAAATATCGGTATTGTTATTTGTTATTATGGCTTGATTTTCTTTTATATCCCAAATAATCAAAGATGTGGTATCCAAAAGCATTTTTTGAGGTTTCGGCTTTATATAATCCAATAATAATTTTTTCGAATTGTAATAAATTTTTCCCCTTGATACCAAAGTTTCGTCTATCTCTTTCCAATAATTAGTTTGAACAAAATCCGCTTGAAAGGTCTTTATGGAATCATATTTATTCACCAATTTATCAAATATCTTATCCGTTTTTTCGGTAGCAAAGAGAGAAAAGGTAAACAACAAAAAGAACAAGCTAAATATCTTCTTTGATGTATCCATAAATTTTTAAGTCCTCTTCGGTAGCCAGAACCTCTCTTGATTTTGAACCCACATGAGGTCCGATAATTCCCGCTTGTTCCAGCATATCTATTAATCTTCCCGCTCTTGCATAACCAATCTTAAAATGTCTTTGAAGCATTGATACGGAAGCGGTTTTTGCAAAAACTACCGCTTTTGCCGCTTCGGGGAATAATTCATCGTCATATTCAAAAGCGCTCATTTCCGATTTTTCTTCTTCCGGAATGATTTTTATCTCATGTTTCGGTTTCGGTTGCGTTTTAAGATATTCCACAATCGCCAAGGTCTCTTCGTCGGAAATAAAAGCACCGTGTATTCGTATCGGTTCGCTTTTCCCGGGCGGTAAAAATAGAGAATCTCCTCTTCCTAATAATTTTTCAGCTCCGTTCACATCGAGAATAACGCGAGAATCTATTTTGGAAGCAACCCTAAAAGCTATCCTTGAAGGAAAGTTCGCTTTTATCACACCTGTAATAATTTTGGACGAAGGTCTTTGAGTGGCTAATATAAGATGAATACCAATCGCGCGAGCCATTTGAGCCAATCTGGTAATGGGTAATTCTATTTCTCTGCCAATTGTCATAATAAGATCGGCAAATTCATCTATAATGATAACGATATAAGGCAATACAATATCTTCGGGTTGTTTTGCCGTTTCCGGATTTTGTTCAAAAAGTTTTTGCATCGCTCTTATTTTATCGTTGTATGAATTTATATTTCTCACATTATATTTTGTAAGAAGTTCATATCTTCTTTCCATTTCGGATACCGCCCAATTCAAGGCTGTCAAAGCATCTTCGTTATCGGTTACCACATTTTGTATAAGATGCGGAATACCTTGGTAAACCGCCAATTCAATTCTTTTGGGATCAATTAGCACAAATCTGACTTCGTCCGGTGTGGTTCGCACCAATATGGAACTGATGATAGTATTGATGCACACACTTTTTCCCGCACCGGTTGCTCCTGCAATTAGTAAATGCGGCATTTTGGATAAATCGGCTATCACGGAATTTCCCGAAATATCTTTGCCTAGTCCTATGGCAAGTTTAGCGGGATTTTTTAACATTTGTTCCGATAATAAAATATCTTTAAGATAAATCGTATCCATAGCTATGTTGGGAATCTCTATTCCTACCAAACCTCTGCCGGGAATAGGGGCTTGCACGCGAATACTTGTGGCTTTTATAGCCAATGCCAAATCATCCGCAAGAGTATGAAATTTGCTCACTTTCACTCCGGGCGCAGGATTTATTTCATATTGAGTTATCACAGGTCCGATATTAACGTTTATAACCTCGGCTTCCACACCGAATTCTTTTAGTTTGGATTCTAAAATACCGCTTATTTTCTTTATATGCTCGGCGATTTTTTCTCTATCTTTTTTTGATGGCGGTTTGCTTTTTAAAAACTCATTAATCGAAGGTAAAACATATTCTCTTTTATCTTCATCTTCGGGCATATCTTTTTTATTTTGTGAAAGTTGTCTTGGTTTTATTTTGGGATTATATTCTATTTCAATCGGATTGTCTTCATCATTATCCAATCTGTGGTCTGTAATTTTAAGCTCTTTTTTCTTCTTTGATTTTTTTTCTTTTTTCGGTTTCTCTTTCTTTTTATCTTTTGTCTTTGTAGTTTCTTTCTTCTTAAAAAGATTCTTCAAAATATTATAAAACCACACAAAAAATCCGATCAAATTAGAAGGATTAATCAAAGAAATAAAAGCTACCGCAAAGATGATAACGGAAATTAGTAAGCACCCTGTATTACCGAAAACTTTAATCATAAAAGAATGAATGTACATAGGTATAATTCCCGCAAAATAATCGGGATAACCTTTTGCATAAGAAAAACTTATTAATTGTGCAAAGAATGAAAACAAAACAAAGCTCAAAGTTTGAATAAACATAGATGATTTTATCTTTATTATCCCTTTGAAAAACGCTACTATAATCATAGATAAAAGTATGGATAGCGAAACGATTTTACCGAAAAGCGATAAAAATAAATAACCGAATACCACACCAAAAGGACCGATTGAATTTGTAACATCCGGAAAATTTAAAGTGATAATTTTAATAAAGGACAAATTTGAAGAAATAAGTTTATTAAAATCATTAATTAAAAGGGTATCCTTTTGCATTATGGCTATTAATAAAAGCAACGAAAAAACAATAACAAAAATAGAAGAAACTATTTCCCAAAAGCGTTTTTTTTGATCTTTTTCCATAATCTACACACTAAATCTTATATTTAAAATATCTCCGTCTTTCACAATGTACTCTTTGCCTTCCAATCTGAAATGTCCTTTTTCACGCAAAACTTTTTCGGAACCGTATTTCATTAAGTCATCATAGGAAAATGTTTCGGCTCGTATAAAACCGCGCGCAAGATCGGTATGAATTTTTCCCGCCGCTTCCACGGCATTTGCTCCGTTTGTAATTGTCCAAGCTCGCACCTCATCTTTACCCACCGTAAAAAAGCTAATATAACCCAAAAGTTCGTAAGCGGCTTTTGTAAGTCTGTCTTTTGCGGACGAGGTAATATTCATATCTTCCATAAATGCTTTTCTGTCTTCTTCGTCCATTGCGGCAAGCTCCATTTCGAATTTTCCCGCAAATTCTTCCACTTTGTATTTCTTTGAGATTTCATCTATCAGCTTGGTGTTATTCCCAAAGTTATCTTCATCGGAATTCAGGATAATCATCAAAGGTTTTTGTGATATAAATTGAAAACCTCTTATTTCTTTTTCTTCATCATCGGTTAGTTCCAATGTTCGTATCGGTTTATCGTTTCCGAGATGATCTATTATTTTTTTTATAGCTGTTTCTTCAATGGCGAGACTTGTTGTTTTAATTCCTCTTTTCTTTTGTAATTCTATCTTTTCCAATCGTTTTTCAGCTATGATCAAATCCGATAAAATAAGTTCGCTTTCCACATTTTCAATATCATTCAAAGGATTTGGTTTTCCCATTAATTCATTTATCATATCATCGTTAAAATTTCTTATCACCAAAGCCAAAGCATCCGTGTTTTTTATCAAGCCTATTGAAGAACCGGAAAAGATTTCTCCTCCTTTGGCGTTTCCGCTTAATCCGGCAAAATCGATAAACTCTATTGTGGCATATATCGTTTTTTTGGGTTGATACATTTCCGAGAGCTTTGTAATTCTTTCATCCGCAACCGTAACAACCCCGAGATTTGGCTCCACTTTTCCCGTTTGATAAGCGGATATTTCCACTTCAATGCCGGTAAGTGCGGTAAAAATAGTTGATTTCCCCGATTTTTGCAATCCAATAAGACCTATTTTCATTATTCTATCCTTTTGCTAATTTTTTTTGATAATCTTTTTAAAGATTCTACCTCGGAAGGCAATAAAAAT
>CAZUGB010000172.1:0-16155 GCA_964619925.1 uncultured Candidatus Cloacimonadota bacterium | reverse complement strand
GAAGAAAATCCGAAAAAGCTTCTTTGATTTATGTGGTATTTTCCACACTTGGTTCTTATTTGATGTTAGCAGGATTTGGTTTGGCATATAAACTTTCAGGTTCGATGTCATTTTCGGGGCTTTTTAACGCACAAAATATTTGGGTTTATATTCTCGTTTCAATGGGATTTTTAATCAAATCCGGTGCGGTTGGATTTCATATTTGGTTGCCGGGTGCATATTCCGAATCGGATGATGATTTTTCACCGATTATATCTTCGGTGATGAGTAAAGCCGGTGTTTTCGGTTTGATGTTAGTGCTTGTTTATATCCATAATTTAGCGATATTCAAAATCAATCTCGATGCAATTTTAGGTTGGGTTGGAATTATCACGGTATTCTTTGGTACCTTGATGAGTCTTTTCCAGGAAGATATGAAAAAATTGCTGGCATATTCCAGTATGGGACAGCTCGGATATATTATTTTGGGTTTGGCAATGTATTCACACATGGGATGGGTTGCGGCTATTTATTTAGCCTTTAACCATCTTTTCTTCAAAGCATTGCTATTCCTCGCCATTGCCGGTGTGATTTATAGAACCAAAACACGTAATATGTATGAATTAGGCGGATTGATAAAAAATATGCCGATTTCCTTTATTAGCGTTTTAATAGGTATTATAGCACTGTCCGGTGTTCCGCCGTTGTCAGGATTTCCAAGCAAATGGACGTTGTATTCCGCTCTTATCGAAAGAGGTTGGTATTATCATGCAGGATTGGCATTCTTTACCAGTTCCATGGCATTTTTGTATTGTTTCAGATTAATTCACGCTATCTTTTTGGGTCAAAGAAAATTGCATCATAAAAATATAAAAGAAGCGCCCGTATGGTTCCTTATACCGCAAATTGTTATGATTATAGCTATAATGTTTATTAGTGTAAAACCGCAAATTTTAATCAAGAAGATAAGTGATGCGGTTTCGGTGTATTTGCCGACCACAATGAATTTTGCACAAAATACGATTTCCTCGCGTTTAGGATATTTTAACGGTTTTGCGGTTATGCTTATCACAATGATAACATTCATTATTTTCTTGGTTTATATGCTTACCAAAACCAAAAATATGGCGAAAGTTAAACAATTTAATATCGTGTATGCGGGTGAACGTCCCGATAAACCGGAGACAACACATTTTGCGTATGATTTTTATGCACCGTACAAAAAAGCGCTTGGACATTGGGCAAAACCCAAAGCTACCGAATTTTGGAAAGGTGTATCCGAATGGTTGCATACTATCGGACATACCATAAGAACGCTATATACGGGAAATGCTCAAACCTATGTTCTGCATATATTGTTGCTTATTATCATTTCTTATATAATAATCGGGGGTAAATAATGGGTCATTACTTAACAATGATAGGCTATGCCTTTATTTCTCTGTTTGTGATTACTAATTACGGTCTTATATTAAACGGTATAGTTCCCAAAATCGTGGCAAGAGTTCAAGGTAGATATGGTATTCCCGTATGGCAGCCGTATCTGGATATTATAAAAAATAATGCCAAAAGAACATCTATTTATCATGGTGTTATGTTCTTTATGGGTCCGATTTTCAGAATTGTAGGCGGTATAGGTACCTATTTGTTTATACCCGCTATTTACGGTTCGCCGATATTCTCAAATTTCAGTTTTTCCGGAGATTTGCTCTTGGTGATGTATTTTATCTTTTTCGGACAACTTGGTATGGCATTGGGTGCCGGTGAAGGCGGTCATCCCTATTCACCGTTAGGCGTATCGAGAGGATTGGCTCAAATGAGTGCCTTTGAAGTACCTTTTTCATTGGCAATCATTGCTATAGCTTTGCAGTATCACACTTTGTCAATCACGGAAATCGTAGCTGCACAACAGGGTGGAATTTTACATTGGACCGTGTTTACAAATCCTTTGGCAACTATTGCCGCTCTTATTGCATTTTTGGGAATGAATATGTACGCTCCTTTTAGTGTGGTAATTGCTCCGCAAGAAATTCCCATTGGTCCTCCCACCGAATATCACAGTATGTTTCTCGGTTTACTTCAAACAAACAGAGCTATTTTTGCTTCCGCAAAGTTAATTTTATATATGAATTTATTCTTCGGCGGAGCTACAAATATATTTTCCATGATAGTTAAAACGTTTTTGATATATATGATTTCCGTATTTGTGGGTGTATCTTTCCCGCGATTCAGAACGGAACAGTCAATAAGATTTTTCTTAAAATATCCCACAATTATCGGAATTTTGGGAATAGTATTAGCTACAATTTTGAAATAGAGGTGGAAAAGTGGCAAATAATGATGATAAATTAAAAAACGAAGGTCTGCCGATTGAGGAAAGAGAACTTTTTAGTGATCAAAGACCGAAAGAAGTTTGGCCTAATTCCAAAATATTTGAAAAGTTTTTAAATTGGGCGAGAGCTAATTCTCTTTGGATTTTGGCATTTGGAACCGGATGCGGTGCTATGGAAATCACACCTTTGAGAACGGCTCGTTATGATATGTTTAGATACGGCATTCAAGGACGTCCCACATCAAGACAAGCTACCGTTTTTATAATCGGCGGCTATGCTTCGGTGAAAACACTTAAAAGAATTATCAGAACTTATGAACAAATGCAAGGTCCCAAATATGTGATTGCTCTCGGAAGTTGCACGATTAACGGCGGAATGTATTGGGATAGCTACAATACGGTTAATCGTTTCGATAAATATCTGCCGGTGGATGTTTACATTGCGGGCTGTATGCCACGTCCCGAAGCATTGATTGCAGGTTTTAGAAAACTTCAAACTTTGATAAAAGAAGGAAAAGCCGAAGGTGCCAATCTTTATGCAAAAAATTTTGATCAATACAAGGCAAACCAAAAGAAAATCATAAAAGATTGGAATATGCCGGATTTCAACTGGTAAAAAGGATTGAATATGGAAGAAATATTAAAAGATTTGCAAAATAGATTTGATTTGACCGAAGTGATAAAAAAAGATGAAGTAAGAACGATTATCACGGCAAAAAAAGAAGATATCAGACCTTTACTTTTACACTTGAAAACCTTTTCCGGATTTACGCATTTGGTATTAATATCCGCCGTGGATTATATCGAAGACAATAAATTTCAGCTTACTTATATCTTGCATAATTATGATTTGAAAAAATATATTCTTTTAAGAGTGTTTATTGATAGAGAAAATCCCATAATGGAATCAATTCATCCGCTTTGGAAACAGGCAAGAGTTTACCAAAGAGAAATAAGAGAAATGATGGGAATAAATTTTCCCGGAAGTCCCGATGTGGACAAACCTCTTATCTTGGAAGGTTGGGAAGATATACCGCCTATGAGAAAAGATTTTAATACGCTTTCGTATGTGGCTCAAACCTATTTCCCAAGACCGGGTAGAAAAACTTATGATCCTCGTGAATATATGAAAAAGAAATTGTATCCGGAGGAGGAATTGAAAAATGAATCTTGAATTAAGAGATAAAATTGATCTTTCATCGGGAAAATATGTAAAAATTTGGCAAGGTCCTCAACATCCGGGTGTAACGGGTAATATGGCTGTGGAGCTTATCGTTCAAGGTGATACCGTTCATAAACTTACCACTCACATAGGATATCTTCATCGCGGATTTGAAAAATTAATGGAAAGAAGACGCTATATCCAATGTTTTCCGATTGTTTGTCGTATTTGCGTTCCCGAACCTGATTTTAACGAATATCTTTTGGCAACCGCTACCGAAGATTTGGCAGGAATAGAAATTCCCGAAAAAGCAAAATGGCTAAGAGCTTTGGTTCTTGAAATGGGTAGGTTGACCGGATTTTTACTTTGGCTCGGTGGACAAGCTGGCTCATTGGGTATGGGAACAATCGCTCAATGGACGGTTACTCATCGTGATTATATCTTGGATCTCTTTGAAGAATTAACCGGTGGTAGAGTTTATCATATGTATCAATTGCCGGGTGGAGTTCGAGGCGATTTACCCGAAGGCTTCAAAGAACGCGCCGAAAAAGTGATGCAAAAAGTGGAAAAAATATTGGATGAAATTTATAAGGTGCTTTTTAATAACGCCGTATTCAAGATGAGAACAAAAGGAATAGGGGTAATCACAAAAGAAATGGTGGATGAATACGGTATTGTGGGTCCCACTGCAAGAGCCACGGGACTAAAAAGAGACGTAAGAAAAGATATGCCTTATTTGATATACGATAAACTTGATTTTGAAGTCATTACCGGTACGATTTCCGATATCTACGGTAGAGCGGAAGTAAGATACAAGGAAATGCTTCAAACAATTTCTTTGATAAGACAAATTTTAAAATACATGCCCGATGGCGGTGAAGTTTTTGTGAAACAAACAAATCCTTTGAATTGGAAGATACCCGCCGGTGAAACATATGTAGCTGCGGAAAGTTCAAGAGGTGAATTCGGCTATTATATGGTATCCGACGGAACGGAATACCCGAGAAGAATTAACGTAAGAGGAGCTTCCTACACACATGCTATGGCTCTTCTTGAAGATTTGGCTGTGGGTGCCAATATTGCCGATATAGCGGCATTAATGGTATCTATACAAACTTGCCCGCCCGAAATTGACAGATAGGTGATAATATGAATTTGAAAGATTTAATATCCCCGTTTTATGTTTGGAAAAGAGCTTTTGAAAAACCTTATACTACACCCAATCCCATAAAAGACAGACCGGGAGCGGAAAGATACAGAGGTTTTCATAAAAACGATATGGAAAAATGTATCGGTTGCGGTACTTGTGCTACTATTTGTCAAAATGCCGCAATTGATATGGTGCCTGTGGAAGGAATAGAAACCACTCACAGAGATAGCGGTTTAAGACCGATGATTGATTACGGCAGATGCTGTTGGTGTGCTTTGTGCGTAGATATTTGTACTACAAACTCTTTGAGCATGTCAAACGAATATATCTTTGTGGATACGGACGCAGATGCTTTTCGTTTTATCCCCGGTGTGGACGATGTAAAATGGAGCGATTCGGAAAAAGGTTATAAAAAACCCGAAAAATATGACTTACTCGATAGAGAAAGAGTAAAAATGGAAATGCTTGAACCGGACGAAAGAAAAAAATCATTTATCGAATTGGTAAAAGGTTATTCGAAAGAACAAGCTATTATGGAAGCATCTCGTTGTGTGGATTGCGGTCTTTGTGTAGCTACTTGTCCGGCTCATATGGATATTCCCGATTATATCAGAGCGATAAGGGATGACGATATTGATAAAGCGCTAAAACTTTTGTATCAAACAAATCCGTTTTCGGGAACTTGCGGAAGAATTTGTACGCACAGATGTGAAAATGTTTGTTCTATCGGTGTAAACGGCGATCCTCTTGCAATTAGATGGCTAAAACGTTATATTATGGATCAGGTGGAAACGGACGAAATGCCTAAGATTCTGCAAGATGAATTCCGACCGAACGGTAAAAAAGTGGCTATTGTAGGTGCCGGACCCGGTGGTATGAGTGCCGCTTATTATCTTATTACCGCAGGTTATGATGTAACAGTGTACGAAGCTCACGCAAAAGGCGGCGGTATGATAAGATACGGAGTTCCGGAATATCGTATGCCTTATGACGAACTTGATAAAGATATTGATTATATCGTTTCTTTGGGTGTAAAAGTTCATTACAACACAAAAGTAGGCAAAGATATTAGTTTTATGGAGCTTTATAATAATTTCGATGCCGTATTCTTCTCTACCGGCTTGGATCAATCTTATGACATCGGTATTCCGGGAGAAGATTTGGATAATGTAATTCCGGGACTTGCACTGCTTGATTCCGTAACGGAAGGCAATCCGATTGATATAGGAAAATCCGTAGTCGTGGTAGGTGGCGGTAATGTGGCAATGGATGCGGCAAGAACGTCCGTTCGACTTGGAGCAAAAAGTATAGTGGCTTATCGTAGAAGAGAAATTGATATGCCCGCCGATATTGAAGAAATAGAAGAAGCTCACGAAGAAGGCGTAGTATTCATTACTCAAGCCATACCCGTAAAAATTGAAAAAGGAACTAAAACAAGATTAAAATTCTATTACAATGAAGCCGAAATGGTAGATCAAGGTGAGGGAAAACGACCCAAACCCGTTGCTATCGAAGGCGCTATAAAAGTTTTGGAAGTTGATACCGTGATAAAAGCTATCGGACAAGGTGCCGATTATTCCTTTATACCAAAAGAAATTGCGGCTAAAATGAAGATAGAACGCGGTAAAGTGATAGTGGATACATTCGGAAGAACCGGCGTGGATAAAGTTTTCGCCGGCGGTGATATTGCAAATAGAACCATGGATGCTATCAGTGCTATTGCCGACGGACATAGAGCCGCCAAAGGAATTGACGACTATTTGTCATAAGAATAAAATTTTACTCCTCTACTTACATAAAGGGACACTTCGGTGTCTCTTTTTTTATTTTACAAATTCCTCACCCCCCATTCTCCATTATCAATTCTCCATTATCAACTCTTCTTTCTTCATTTTATTGACAGAAATTACCCTTTTATTTGAAAAGAACCTATGATGGACAAAAGAGTGTGGATGTTTTTAAAAAAATATATTTTTTCGCCTCGGAAAGAATGGCTTAAAACCGATAGTTTTATTACTTTAATCGGTTTGATAATTTCCGTAGCTATTCTCACAGCCACATTATCGATATTTTCAGGATACCAAAAACTTCTAAAAAAAACAATTTTAGGTGTGAACAGTCATATATATGTTTTTAGTATGCAAAATAATATGTTATCAAAAGAAGAAAGCCAAAAAGCCGAAGAATTTTTAAAAAAACAACCGGAAGTAAAAGAATATCACGAATTAATTACACAGGGCGTTCTAGTAGAAAAAAGTAACAAAATAAAAGCGGCGGTAATAAGGGGTATAAACGCCCCCGAAAATATTATCTCAAAATATGTGATAAAAGGTTCACGTCGGTTAAAGGCAAATAATCTTATTATGGGATACCGATTGGCAAACAGACTTTCCGCAAATGTGGGTGATACAATCAGGCTTACCTCTCCCAAAAACGATATGATTTCAATTTTCGGGATAAAAAACAAAAAAGAGTTTTATAAAATCACGGGTTTGTATCGTTCGGGAATGTATGAGTACGACAATAATTTTATTTGGATGAATAAAGACGAAAGCGATTTTTTCGATGATAAATCTCACATTACTTTGATAGAAATAAAATTAAAAGACAAATTCATATCCGATGCCGCTTATATCGCCTATAAATGGAATAAACTTTTGGGTAATAAATACCAGATAAACAGTTGGATTGATTACAACGGAAATTTGTTTTCTTTGCTAACACTTGAAAAATGGGTGATTTTTATCATTTTGTCCTTTTTGATTTTGATAGCATCGTTTAATATTATTTCTTCCGTTTCCACGGCAATTATCAAAGAGAAAAAAAATATAGGAATTTTAAAAACCTTTGGGATGAAAGATAGTTTATTGAAAAAGATATTTTTGTTAAAAACCATGTTTCTTTCCGTTTTGGGAATAATAATCGGCGAAATAACGGGTGTGATATTAACCTTTGTCATTACTCATCAAAATTTTTATAAATTACGTGCCAAAGTATATTTTATAGATAAAATTACCGCTGATTACAGTGTTTATAATTTCCTTATAATAGCGGCGGTGACAATAGTGATAATTTGGGTTTCTTCCGTTATCCCGTTAAAAAAAATTTCCAAACTAAAAATAATATCAATATTAAGAGCGTAAAATTATGATTGAAATATTAAAAGCCGAACATATCGCAAAAAGTTATCTCGAAGCCGAAGAAAAATTAAATGTGCTTTCCGATGTAAATTTAACCGTAAATCAAGGTGATACCGTGGCTATTACCGGTGAATCCGGCTGTGGCAAAAGCACATTGCTACATATTTTGGGAACGTTGGATATTCCCGACAAAGGAAACATCTATTACAACGGCAATAAAATCAATCCGAAAGATAAAAACATAGATAAATTTCGAAACGAAAATCTGGGATTTATTTTTCAGTTTCATTATCTTTTGGAAGACTTTACGGCGGAAGAAAATGTGGCATTGCCAATGTTTATCAAAACAAAAAATTATAAAAAAAGCATTGAAAGAGCGCAATATCTGTTAAAACAACTGGATATTTCGGACAGACGAAAACATTATCCGAATCAATTAAGCGGCGGCGAACAACAAAGAGTGGCAGTGGCAAGAGCATTGGTAAATAATCCGCGAATTGTTCTGGCGGACGAACCTACCGGAAACCTTGACGAAAGACATAGCAACGAACTTATGGATTTTATCATCAAATTGAATGTTATGGAACAGCAGACATTCGTGATTGTAACTCATAATCCGAACATCGCTATGAAATTGAAATACACCTACAAACTGGAAAACGGTATTTTAATGAAATTGTAGTATGAAACACAAAAAAGGATTTTTTATTTTTATCATTTTACTCATTTTAATAAATAGTGCCATATTATTGCTATTGAAATATGGAAATCTGAATGAGAAGGTAAAAATAAAAATTTCCGATACGCTATCAAAAACACTCAAAGCAAAAGTTTCCATTGGAAATCTGTCTTTAAACGACAAACAGCTGAATATATCAAAATTTAAAATAACGGCAAACGACGGTTCATTTTCCGTTTGTTCAAAACAAATTTACGTGGAATTTAATCTGATTAGCCTGCTAAAAGAAAGATTTAAAAATCTGAAAGGCATTTCGTTGATAAAAATTTATGACCCCAAAATTAATGTATCCATAAAAAAAAGTAAAAAAAAGAAAAATGATAAACCATTCAAAATACCGGTATTAAGAAATTATTTCAAACGCTTGGAAATAGTGAACGGCTTATTCTCGGTGCAATACAAAAACAAAAATATCTATTTTAAACAAACTCTTAAAAATATCGATTTGAAGATTAAAAACAAAAGAAAAACCGGCGATATCTTATTGACTGCAAACGGCATAAATCAAGATTCTTTGTATGCAAAAATAAAATTGAAAAAAAGCGAACTAAAAAATATAAATATCGAATTAACGAACTTTTTTCCCGATAGCTTGTATATAAAAAATTTCCCCGATTTAACGGCCAGACTAAATTTGAAGATAAAAAAGGACAAAAATAACGATATTATTTCGGGAACACTTGCGGATAATAATATCACCTACGACAAATGGAATTTGAAAGCAAAAAAATTGAATATCAGAGGAAATTCAAAAAGTGTTGTTATATTGTTTGAAGATAATTCTTTTATAGACGGCTATCCTGTATCGGGGCGATTGGGTATTGATAATTTTCTTACTTCTCCGCAGTTCAATTCACAATTGAGCGTACAAAACGTCGATGTGGAAAAATATGCTCGTTATGTATTCGGGAAAGCGGATGCAAAGGTGGTTTTAAAAGGTAAAATCTCATCTCCGCAGGTTTATATCACCGGCAAATCGAAAAAATTAAAAATAGCTTCGGAAACTTTGTACAATTCGGATGTGTCGGCAAAGTATAAAAGCGGAAAATTTTCATTTGCGGTTCATAAAACAGTTTGGGAAAATAATTTTTTGTCGGCATCGGGTTATATCACCTCAAAAAACGGCGTTGTGGTTTCATTAAAGAAAAATAATTTGCATCTTAAACGATACGGTTTTGATATTTCCGGCAATTTGTCGGCTTCTTTTAATTACAAAAAAAGATCGGTTTTAAATGTTCGTCTTTTAAATATGAGTTTAAAAAATAAAAGCATAAATTTAAATAATCTTGAAGCGGAAGCAAAATTGTTAAATTCAAAATGGTCATTTGATTTGAACGCAAAAGAAAACATCCTTCTTAAAGCGAAAGGGAATTTTAAAGACAAAAACCTCTCGGCAAATCTGAAACTGAAACATCTTAAATTAAGTAAGATTTTTAATAACATCGTTTTTCCCATAACTTCGGGAACGATAGAGGTGAAAAAAACAAAAAACAAACTTACATCAAATGCGGATATTATCTTTTATGACCAAAACTTCGGCAAATTCGACGGCGAAATAAGATATGATTTTCTCATCGATTATTTAAGAAATGTATCATCGCTAAATATGAATACGTTGCGAGCCAGATATAATTTTGAGCCTTTTTATATCACAATGCTGGGCAAAGGTTCAGCAGACAGCCTGAATATTTATGACCTGAAAATAAACGATAAAGTAACCATGAAAGGCTTTGTAAAGTGGAAGCCGAAATTCGATGTCGGATTTAGAATGATAGGAAATAATCTTTATCCTTCCGATATTTTAAGGTATCTAACGGATTATGAAACCACAAAAAAATACAACGGAAAATTTAACTTTGCTCTTAATTATAGCGGTTTGACAAATAAAAATATCGAAGGTGTGATTGATGTAAAATCGTTCGGAATAAACAATCTGAATAATCTTGATGCCTATATCACTTTTTTCGGAAATAAATCGTTTTTCACACTTGATAAGATGTTTCTTTATCAAAATTCCAAAAAAATCTTTGCCGCTCAGGGCAATATGATATTCAAACCCTATATCAGGGCAAAAATAACGGGTAAACTAAAAAATCTGGATTTGGAACAATTGACCGACGACAAATCCCTAAAAGGTAAATTAAACGGCTATTTTGCTTATTTTATCAAACGTAATAAAAAAACTTTGGATTTGGAACTCTTTTCTTCAAAAGCAAAACTCTTGGGAATTAATACCGATTCGCTTTATGTGGCAATTTCTCAAAATAATAAGATTCTTAATGTTATCAATTGCTTTGTGAAAAGAAAAAACAAATTTAATCTTACGGCTCGCGGAAAAATAGGCTATAACATATTTAACCGTAATTTTTATAATACCAAAGACACATTGCTCATAAATTTCAAAGGCGATTTATTGGAAAATCTAAAAAAGCGTATCAAAGCCTTGGAACAAGGTTCTTCCAAAACAAATTTGTCATTAAAACTATCTACCAATGAAAACGGATTGAAAATAATATCGGGTAATCTTCTTATAAAAAACGGTATGTTAAAGATAAAAAATCAACCGGCGCCCGTTGAAAAGATAAACGTTCAAATGTATATAAAAGACAACAAATTAGAGATAAAAAAATTCAAGTTAAAGGTCGGTAGCGGCTATCTGAACATAAAAAACGTTATCACAAACAAAGACGAAGATTTTAGATTTGCCAATTTGAATTTAGGAAAATTACTCGTTAAAACCAGCTCGTCGGGAATACTTCTTTTTATACCGGGTTATGTGCCGGAAGGTTCTTTTTTAAATGTAAAAATAGCAGGCAGATATTCCGATTATTTATCCGTAAACGGTCCTTTTGACGATATTAAAATTGTGGGTGATATAGAGGTGTCAAACGGAAGTTTGGTCTATCCTCCGCACACCGAAAACCTTTTGAAAATTATAAAAACTCCTATCAATACAAAAAAGAAAGAATCCGAAGTTATTTATCCTTTCTCCTTGGATTTGACCTTAAAAATAGGGGATAATCTGCATTATACAACCTACCCCATAAATCTTTTGATGAAAAAAGGAAGCTATTTGAATCTGATTTATAAAGACGGCGCATTTTCCATACCGGATGCGTTTTTTGTCTCCGAAAAAGGTGATATCGATATCTTCGGAACGGATATGAAAGCGGACTATGTGAGCGTGAAAATCAATAAATTTATAAACGGTTTTAAACTAAATGCCGAATTTTATAAGGATATACCGGACGGAACACGCGTTACTATGGTGGTTTATACGAAAACGGAAAAAGGTAAAAATAAAATTCAATTTCGGTTTACCAGCGATAGGGCGGGCGATAGCACAATGGATATTATTTCCATGTTAAGATACGGTAAACGCATCGAAGATATTAGCGGTAGCCAAAGAAATACCCTTCTCCAAGACGAACTTGTTCAAATTGCCGGTTTAAGCATTGAAAACGCCTTTATCACACCTCTTTTTTATCCTTTTGAGAATTTTGTAAAACATCTTTTTAAGCTTGATTATTTCAATATCAAAACGGGAATTATACAAAACGTGTTTAATACTTATTATAACAAAAATGATGACTCGCAAGATTTTGCAAATGATGAAAATAAAATTACCAAATTCGGTATGGATATGTTCTTGAATAACTTAACCTTGCAGTTTACAAAGCATCTTTATAAAAAAACTTTCTTGGATTATCAGGTTAGTTTTCAAAAATCCGCAAACTTGGCTATTCAATCCAAACTCGGTATCTATCAGGAATTGTCGCTAAAAATAGAAATACCCTACAAATTCAGGCTTTCATTGAATTATAACATCAGACCGTTTTACGAAAAAAATTCGTTCCAAATAGGAATAGAAAAATCAATCAAATTTTATTAAAAATCCTTTAATTTTCTTAGGTTAATTCTTTCTTCGTCTCGTTTTTTTATATCTTCTCTTTTATCGTAGTTTTTCTTTCCTTTTGCAAGAGCCAATTTTATTTTAGCCAGTCCTTTGTTATTGATATAAAGTTCCGCCGGAATTAGTGTGTAGCCTTCTTCTTCCGTTTTTTTGGAAAGTTTTCTTATTTCTCTTTTGGAAAGCAATAATTTTCGGGGTCTTTCGGGATCGTGATTAAAATACAAAGATGCTTGTTCGTAGGGGCTGATGTGCATATTATAAAGCCAAACTTCACCGTTTTTGATTTTGGCAAAACTGTCTTTAAAGCTCACCTTGCCCGCTCTGATTGATTTTATTTCGGTGCCTTTTAATACAATGCCCGCTTCTATCAATTCCACAAAAAAATAATCGTGTCTTGCTTTTCTGTTTTTAAAAGTTTTCATCTTAATTTCCTAATTATGTGCGTTTTGTATCAGTTCTATCATTTTGGAATGGATTTTTCCGTTTGATGCCACAATAGTGTCGTTCGTGTAGTGCCATTTGTCTCCGTTATATTTGGAAATTTTTCCTCCGGCTTCCGAAACGATTAAACTGCCCGCCGCCATATCCCACGGTTTTAATTTTCTTTCGAAAAATCCGTCGAATCTGCCTGCTGCCACATAGCACAAGTCGATTGCGGCGCTTCCCGTTCTGCGAACGCCTTGTGTGGTTTTGGTAAATGCCAAAAATTCTTTGATATAATAATCGCCCCTTTGCCATCTGTCATAAGGAAATCCCGTGGCTACTATGCAGTTGCTTATTTTGTTCGTTTCCGATACGGCAAGTTTTATTTTATCGTTCAAAAATGCACCTTTACCTTTTTCGGCATAAAATAATTCGTTAAAAATCGGGTTAAAAACCGCCGCGTATTTCATTTGTTCATCTTCTTCTATGCCTATTGAGATATTTACAAAGGGAAATCGGTGAACAAAATTTGTGGTGCCGTCCAAAGGATCTATTATCCATTTTCTTTTTGCTTTTTTTATTTCAAAATGATTCTCTTCGGCAATCACCGCATCGTCGGGAAATCGGTGCAGTATGGTATCGGTGATGAATTTTTCCAATTTGATGTCCGTATCGGTAACCAAATCGATATTGCCTTTGTGCTTTATTTGAGATGTCTTTTTGTAAAAGGCTTCTCGCAATATCTCTCCGGCTTGTTTGATTAACGTTTTTAAAAAGGTTTCCATATCACAAAATATACCTTGATAAATCTTCGTCAAAAATGATTTTTTCCAATTTTTTATCCACTTCTTCTTTGGTGATTATCAATTTTTTCATTTTAACGGAAGGAATATCAAAAAGATAATCTTCCAAAAGAGTATTCATAATGGTGTGCAGTCTTCTGGCTCCGATATCTTCCATTTTTTCGTTTGCCAGTGCGGCATAACGGGCAATGGCTTTTATGCTGTCATTGGTAAATTCCAAAGATACTTTTTCGGCTTTAAAAAGTGCTTTATACTGTTTTGTAAGGGCATTTTCGGGTAATATCAAAATCTTTTCGAAATCTTCTTCGGTAAGACTGTTTAGCTCTTCTCGTATGGGAAATCTGCCCTGTAATTCCGGTATCAAATCGCTGGGTTTTGACACGCTAAAAGCTCCGGCCGCAATAAATAGAATGTGCGATGTGTTTATCATTCCGAATTTGGTGGGAACGTTTGAGCCTTCCACAATGGGAAGCAAATCCCTTTGAACGCCGGAACGCGAAACATCATTTCCGTAGTTGGCTCGATCGTTTGCTATCTTATCAATTTCATCTATAAAAATTATTCCGTCGTTTTCCACTCTGCTTTTGGCTATCTCTATAATTTGTTCTTTGTTAATCATCTTTTCGATTTCTTCTTCCGTTAATATTTCCAATGCTTTCGGAATTTTATATTTTGCTTTTTCGGATTCATACTTATTGGACATAATGTTAGAAAGCATTTCGTTTATTTGCAAGTCGATATTATCCATGTTTATATTTGATAAAATTTCGATTTGGGGAACTTTTTTTTGAGGAATATTAAGCTCTACTTCTCTGTTATCCAATTTTCCTTTTAATAATTTTTCTCGTAATTTTTCTTTTGTCCTATTGTAATGAGCCATTCTGTCTTCTTTGTTTTCTTTTTCCAAAAAAGAAATTTTGGGTGGTTTGGGAAGTATCATCTCCAAAATTTTATTTATTGCATTTTCACGCGCCTGTTTTTTTACTTTCATTTTCTGTTCTTTTTTGGTAAGATTTATAGCCACATTCATTAATTCTCTAATCATAGATTCCACATCTCGTCCCACATATCCCACTTCGGTAAATTTGGATGCCTCCACTTTGATAAAGGGAGAATCGGTAATTTCGGAAAGTCTGCGGGCTATCTCGGTTTTGCCCACACCTGTAGGTCCTATCAAAATGATGTTGTTCGGTATGATTTCATCTTTTAGCTTTCCTTTTATTCTTTGTCTTCGCCACCTGTTTCGCAATGCTATTGCAACCGCTCGTTTTGCCTTGTTTTGACCTATTATGTATTTATCCAATTCTTTCACTATATTTTTCGGTGTAAGATTTCTCATTTGTCCTCCGTAATTTCATCTAATATCGCCTTTATATCCTGAGGGGTAAAATCATAAACTTTGTTACAAAAATGACATTTGGCTTGCAATGTTTCATTTTTTTGTATCGATTTTTGCAATTCTTCCTTTCCCAAAAGTTTAATTCCGTTTGAAAATCGCTCTTTTGAACATCCGCAAAAATACCTAATTTCCTTTTTCCCCGTTATTTCAATTTCGAAATCCTTTAAAATAATCTCTTGCATAATTTTTTCTATACTGTAACCCATATCAAGCAAATCCGTAAAATTAGGAAGTCTTAAAAGGGATTTTTCCAATAATTCCACAATCTCTAAGGGTGTATCGGGTAATAATTGGACCATAAATCCGCCGGATTGAAGAATCTTACCCTTTGAGCCTATCAAAACTCCTACTCCCATGGAAGTGGGAATCTGCTCCGATTTTGCAAAATAATATGTCAAATCCTGCCCGATTTCTCCGTACAAAAGTTCCACTGTGCCAATGTAAGGCGTTTTTAAACCTAATTCTTTTATCACCTTTATGTATCCGCTACCCAAGGCTTTTTTAATATCAAATGTGCCGGTATCGGGATTTAACGGTGTTTCATGTTCGGGATTTGAAATATAACCCTTTAAATTTCCGTAATAATCCACGGTTACCAAAACCTTGTCTATCATTCCGTTGCTTTCTATTACCAATGTTACCTGATCGGACACGTTTTTTAAGTCCGCCGCTATCATCAATGCCGCATTGGAAAGCCTTCCGAATATTACTTTGTTGGTTACGGATAAATTGTGTATTTGTGCCGCTGTAATAAGCGTTTGCTTTGAGTTCACGGCAAAAAATCTTACGTTTTTGTCCTTTGTGATTCCTTTGATTATATAATCTTTCATATTTTCTCCGTAAATACCAACAATTTTGAATGGTTTTTGGTGTAAAGATAAAATAGAGAAATTTTTTGAATTGAGAAATAATATTTTTTTAAAAATAAGAAAAATCATTCTATGAAAATTGTTTGAAATTTTCTTTTTCCTTGACAGTATTTTATCAAACTTTGAAATCGGTTTCGTAACTTGTTCTTATCAAAGATAAATAGAGGTGGATTTATAGCGGGTAACATTATCAAATATTTATTTGACTCAATGGTTCACATTAAAAAAGTAACTGCCGAAATCGGC
>CAZUGB010000171.1:0-7663 GCA_964619925.1 uncultured Candidatus Cloacimonadota bacterium | reverse complement strand
AGAAAATGTTCGTTTATTTTTTCTCTAAAATTATGAATTCCCCAGTATTGACCGTTTATATAAACCACCGAGGGACAGTAGGCTTGGCGTTCTATATCGGTATCGGAAACCAGACCTGTGAGCATAGCATCTCTAAATAATGTCCTTTTCCAATCATCACCGGAATTTCTTAAAACAAAAGCCTGGTATTCATAAATTTCTTTTTCTGGAAAAATTTGATATGAGATTTTTTTACTCCCATAGACGGATCTAGCATAAATAGCCAATGATTTTTCGGGATATGCTCGTGAGGAACCTCCATAAATCTTTACTCCCGTTTGCTGATTAAAAGCAAGCGTCCCATCCGGTTCATAAACTTCAATATTTATAGGACGTTCCCAATCCTGATAAAAATTTGCTCCTCCATATGGCCATTCGTCACTTGCATTTGGCCCGGGTACGTAAATACCGGTATTTTCATCAAAAAAATTTGCAGGATCGGTAGATATTGATACTACTCTGATATTATGGGTATCATTTATAAAATATGTATTTGTAATAATTCTACTTGGGATATTTGCATCTTGATAGGTTTTGGCTCTAATTACACATGTAGTATCAATTATTATGGGTGATGTGTATAAATAGCTATTCTCCGTGGGTTCGGAACCGTCTAAGGTATAATAAATATGTGCGGAAGGCGATTGAACGGAAAGAGAAATTTGTTGAGAATCTGAATAAAATCCACCTTCGGCGGAAAAAACAGGTTCTTCCGCAATTCCCGAATATCCATCCGTGCTATTGATTTTACCCGGAGTGGGAATATCGAAATATTGCCAGTTGTTTGAACCTTCGGGTTTTCTTCCCATGGATATATCTGTGGGAATATAGTCCGTATAAATACTATCGGATATTACATTATTCGGTTTGGTGATTATCAATGGTTCGCCTGAAGAAGAAATTTTAAAATTAGTATGCAAAAAGACATTATTAAGATGCAAAATTTGTGGCGGTGAATTAATTTCTACGGGAGGAACGGTATATAAAATCGAAAGGAAAGGAATCATGGTCATATCAGGGGAGGCGACGCTGATATTATGAGTTTGAATTGCAAGAATATTTTCCCCTTCCGTTAGTACATTGGGATCTATTTCAAAAACATCAGGCATTCCTCCGCTATACATATTGGCTTCGTGATTGGAAGAGGCGTATTGATTGTAAGCCGGCGGATTACCTTGAACGTTTGCCCTTGCCACTTCCGTGCCGTTTATATATGCCACAAAACCGTCATCATAGTCGATGTGCAATTTTACTTCTTGCAAATCAATCACATTGGAAACATGGAATGTTTTTCTTATATAAAATGACACCGTTTGGGGTAAAATTGTTGCATCATCATCATCTCCGTATCCGAAACCGCTATTACCCGTTTGCCAATCACTATCATCATATCCGTATGTTTTCCATAACGGGTTGGGTTCATAATCAAAAATTTTATATTTCCAAGTGTCACCTTGTTTTATAGGTGTATCCCAAATTCCCGTGTAATCATTTCTGTCCTTTCCCGAAGCAAATATAAAAAAATGTCCGTTAGGTAAAATGCTAATTTGGGGAAAAATCCACTTGAAAGGTTCTTGCGGATCGTCACTTATGCCGTAGCCGTTCAAATCGATTAATTGGTCTCCGCTGTTGTGTATTTCAATCCAGTCGGGCGTATCTCCGTCTTCATCTGCAATATTATTTTGATTGGAAGACATTACTTCGTTAATTTTTATTGATTGTGAAAAGAGAATATTGCAGCCTATTAAAATTATTAAAAATATTAAACGTTTCATCCTATTTTTCCCCTTTTTTATGAAGCTTTTGGTTTTAGAAAGCAATTATTATACCAATTTTGTAATTAACCCTTTAAAATAAACTTATAAATAGTGTGTCGGATATGAAGGTATATTTCATTTGTAAGTGTTTTTTACATAGGTAACAAAATAGACACACCAACATGAAAAAGAATAGCAGATAAAGTTTCGAAAACATAATTTATTTTGCTTGCAATAAAATGTATGTATGTAACATTTTGAACAAATAAAATTTTTTTTACTTAAAATTAAGGAATGAACGATGACAAAATTTTTTAAAATTATCGGTATCTTTTTAATCTTTATCATTATGGCATTAGTTATATTACCCGTTTTGTTCAAAGGAAAAATAATCAAAAAAATAAAAACCGAAATTAATAATAACGTAGATGCTCATGTTGATTTTAATAAAGTAACATTATCTTTTATAAAATCATTTCCGGGTATTTATTTTTCCGTTAAGGATATATCGGTAATTTGCAAAAACGAATTTAAAAACGAAAAATTATTGTCGGTAGGTGAAATCTCTGCAAAAATAAGTTTTTCCTCGATTTTTAAAAAGCAAATTAATGTAACATCCGTAAAAATCGTCAAACCCGAAATTTACGCTCATATATCAAAAGACGGAAAAGCCAATTGGGATATTGCAAAAAATAAAATGGAGAAAAAAGAGGATGTGTCAAACAAATCAACCTCTTCCAAAGCTCCTCCTCAAACCGATTTTAAATTATTGCTAAAAGAATTTACAATCGATAATGCAAATCTGATTTTTAGAGATGATTCTCAGCATCTTAAAGCAAAAATTAAAAACTTGTCATACTCATTAAACGGCGATTTTAATCTTTCCAAATCAATACTGAATATGATTTTAAAAATAAAATCACTTTCGGTGCAAAAAGACGGAATAAAATTTTTAAATAATGTGGCTGTTTCGTATCATTCCAAAATTAATGCCGATTTAAATGAAAAGAAATTTACCTTTTCGGATAATAAATTTACTCTAAATAAAATAGCTTTGTCGTTTAAAGGTTATGTAAAACAACTTGATGAAAAAACGGTTTTTGCCGATGTTCATTTCGGTACCAATAAAAATAATTTTAAAGATTTGTTATCTTTGATTCCCGCAATTTTTTTAAAAGATTACAAAGAAATAAAAACACATGGCAATATTCAATTAAGCGGTTTTCTCAAAGGTAAAATATCCCAAAAAATTCATCCCTCATTCGGTTTGAAACTTTTTGTAAATAATGCCGGTTTTCAATATCCGGATTTACCGGCTGCGGCTAATGATATTTATGTAAATTTACAGGTTTCCAATCCCGACGGAATAGATGATCATACCGTAATAAACTTAAAAAGATTTTCCATAAAACTCGGTGGCAATCCTTTTTCGGCAAATTATGTAATAAAAACGCCGATAAGCGATCCATCCATAGAGGGTAGCATAAAGGGAAAAATCAATTTCGATACCTTAAAAGATGTTCTTCCCATTCAAGATATAAAAATGAACGGAATATTAACGACCGACATTTCCATGAAAGGTAAAATGTCATTTATAGAAAAACAGCAATTTGATAAATTTCATGCGAAAGGAAGTTTCGGGATAGTGGGTTTTAATTTCAAAACAAAAGAATTACCCTATCAAATAAAGATAACCAAAGCTTTGGTAAAGGTTTCTCCGAGATTTCTTACTTTAAATAAATTCGATTGTAAGGTTGGCGAAAGTGATTTTCATATAACTGGACAAATATTGAACTTTTTGGGCTTTTATATGAAAAATGAAATTTTGAAAGGACGTTTTTTCTTCTCCTCCAATCTGATGAATCTAAATCAATTGGTGCCAAAAACGCAACAAACGGTTGCCGATAATTCACAGCAACAAAATTCCACGGAAATAAAACCGATTGCAATTCCCCAAAATATAGATTTTCTATTAAATTTAAACTTAAAAAAAATACTTTTCCAAAAAATGAAAATTTCCGGATTAAACGGGCAATTGAAACTAAAAAACGGAATTGCATCACTTAATAATATAAATATGAATTTAATCGACGGAAATTTGAGATTGAACGGTTCATTTAACGGTGTTAGCGAAAAAAATCATAAGATACACTTTGATATGAAATTATCAAAAATAGATATTCCAAAAGCTTTTAATACTTTTAATACGGTTCAAAAATTGGCTCCGATAGCAAAAAATTGCAAAGGGAAAATATCTATGAAGCTTTCTTTGGATGCAATGTTAGACCAAAATTTACAACCGGTTATCAGTTCGTTTAACGGCAAAGGAAAATTATCATCCGAAAAGATTGTTATCGGTGGTTCGGAAACTATGGAAAAGGTAGCCAAACTATTAAAAAACAATAAATACAAAAAGTTGGATTTGAAAAATGTGAATGCAAGTTTCAAAATGATAAACGGCGATATAATTATTTCTCCGGTTACTATCAAACTACATAATTCCACAGCGGTTTTCAGTGGCAAACAGCGTGCGGATTTAACTATGGATTATCTATTAAAATTAAAAATTCCCTACAAAGATTTGGGTAATGCTTCCAAGGTTATTGAAAATTTAAAATCCAAAGGCGGTAAGTGGCTCAAATATATTGATCCTGGTAAAAGTATCAGTATCAAAGTTTATATAAAAGGTTCTCTCCAACATCCCGAAGTTTCTCTCGGTATAAAGGATTTGGCAGATAGACTAAAAGCGGAAATTGTAGCAAAACTAAAGAAAAAAGCGGAAAAAGAAGCAAGAAAACAAGCTGATAAAATTCTTGCGGAAGCAAACAAACAAGCCGATAAATTAGTAAGCATTGCAAGGAAAAAAGCAAAAGAAATAAAAAAAGCGGGCAAAAAAGCCGCAAATGAAGTTATCAAAAAAGCGGATAAAAAAATAGATGAAATGGTAAACAAAGCTCACGGCTCTTTGGCGAAATCATTGGCAAAAGAAGCGGGCAAATCTCTTAAAAAAGAAGCAAGAAAAAAGGCTAAACTTATCGAAGACGAGGCAAATAAAAAGGCGGAGCAGTTAGTAAAAGAAACAAAAAAACAAACGGAAAAAATAAAAGCGGATGCAAAGAAAAAAGCCGACCAACTTATTAAAAAAGCAATCGATTCGGTAAAATTGTAGCTTGAATGGAGGTTGTAAGATATGAATGAGAAAATTCAAAAAGCGGATGAAGGATTAAGAAAAAGAGAATTGATTAAAGCTTTGATAATCTTTGTAATCGGAATAATAATTTATTTCTCGATAAAGTTATTCAGTCCGTCTATCTTGGAATCTTTCAAAAAAAATCCTATTAAAACGATTAATTATATCAGAGGTGTTTCCGTTTTTATAATTGTGATTATTTTATTGCCGGTTTTCTATCATCTGAAAAAGCTATGGAAAATTTCCAATCAAACGGTTGTTTCCAAAAGATATCCGCCGCCCGATACTCCGGTAATAAAGGATACTAAAATATTGCAGGGAGATTCGGCGGTTAAAAAAGGAAAATCTTTGAAAATGATAGTCATTTCGGTTGCCGTTTTGTTCTTAATCTTTACGGTGTTATTCGAGTATTTAATTATAATTATTTCCGGTTCGGTTTTAAATAATATTGCCCGAATGCCATAAGTTCAGATTAATTTCAATATCATTTTGATAGCAACCGCCAAAAGTATAATGGCTATTATTCTTTTCACCAGTGTGTGATTTAATTTTTTGTGCATTACCACGGTTCCTAAATAAGCACCCAAAATACCAAAAAATGATACGGTGATTAATAAAATCCATCTGATATGTCCCATCGAAAGATATGTGATAAATGCCGCAAAAGATGAAAATGGTACCACAAAGGCTGTTACCGAAGCAATACGTTTGGGATTAAATCCTGCCATTAGTAAAAGAGGAGATATTATCGAACCTCCGCCCACTCCCAAAAGTCCAGAAATAAAACCCGAAAACATTCCTACAAAAAAAACATATAAAAAAGGAATATCTTCTCTATAAGATGAAGCATATTTTTTGGATTTGAAAAATAAAAACATCGCCGAGGAAAAAATAAGAAAAACGATAAATAGAAATAATACCGTTTTCGAAGGAACAAATTTGGATGCAAAGGCACCTATCGGAGCAAAAACAAACGAAGAAATTATTATCGGAATTGCCAATTTGAAATCGAGTTTTTTGTTTTTTATGTTGTGATAACTTGCGCTACTTAAACTTATGGTATTATAAAAAAGCCCTACGGGTTTGGCAATATTAACCGGATAACCGAGCATTACCAATATGGGTATTAGTATTATAGCGGCTCCCACGCCTCCGAGTGCAAATAAAAACGAAAATAAAAAGGCAAATAAAGAAACCAAAACCATTTTTTTATCCTTTAAAACATTTTTTTATCTTCACATCTGCCTGTTTCGAATTGCAGGGTTATATGATGTACATTGTAATGCTCTTTTAAAAGATGAGATATTTTTTCATATACTTTTTCAGCTTCGGAAATCATCATATCCTTCAAATCGATATGTGCTTCGAAATAGATTGTTTTTTCGTCGGTTAGCCATGTGTGAACATGATGGATATTTTTTACTTCCTCTATGTTTTCTATATCGGATTTTATTTTGTCGTAATCCAAGTCTGCGGAGGATTGCATTAGTATATCAACCGATTTTTTAAAAATATGCCAAGTTTCTTTGATAATGTACAATGCAACCAAAAGGGTTATGATAGGATCGATGATTGTAAAATTCCATAGTTTAATGGCAATACCGCCTATTAAAACTCCCACCGAAGAAAGTGTGTCGCCTATCAAATGCAGATAACTTGATTTGATGTTCATATTATGATGAGAATCCTTTTCAAGCAGTAAAACGGAAATCAAATTCGATACCAAACCGATTGCGGCAACCGCTATCATTAGAGTGCCTTTTATAGGTGAGGGGTGAGAAAATCTTTTTATGGCTTCCCAAATAAGAAAAGCGGATATAACTATCAATGCCGAGGAATTTATGAAAGCCGCTAAAATTTGAGCTCGTCGGTATCCGAAAGTTTTTTGTTTGTTTTTTCCCTTTTTACTGATTTTTAATGCAAAATATGATAGAGCGATTGCTATAGTGTCGCTTAAATTATGCACCGCATCCGATACCAAAGACAAACTACCCGATATAATGCCGCCGATAAATTCGGTGAGAGTGATAAGAGCATTAAAAAGAGTAACCCAAAATATTTTTACCGACGAAACGTTTTCAACTTCATGATGATGGTGATTATGATGATGTGACATTTTATACCTCGTAATAATTGTTTTTTTTGTTACAAAATATCATTTGATTTCCCAATCAAAAGCAATTTTAAGTAAGTCGAATATTTTCGATTCGATTATTTTGTAGCGGATGCTTCTTCCGTATCTTGTTTTTTTCACTATTTTTAATTCTTCGAGCTTATTAAGTTGCAAAGAAGTGGTAGGTTGAGATTTGTTGATGTGCTTTTTGATATCGCAAACCGCTTTTTCTTCTTTTGATAAAAATAATATAATCTTTAGCCTTGTTTCGTTGCAAAGTGCTTTAAACAGGCGAATATTCTTCGTATCTATTTCTTTCATATCAGTGTCCTTTTATTATTTTATAAAGAATAATCAAATATTTATAAATGCCAATATGTTTTTTGGACGGAGGAAATTTATCCGAATATGGATATAATTTATTGGAAAAAGCATTAATATATTGATGTATAATGAGATAAAAGTTGTTTTGTTGTAAAAATCACAAAAAAGACAATAAATGTTATAACTAATGATAAAATAGGGAGATATAGCTATAAAAAATAAATGTTGACATAATTCTTG
>CAZUGB010000170.1:0-1526 GCA_964619925.1 uncultured Candidatus Cloacimonadota bacterium | reverse complement strand
TTTTGTTTTTGTGGTTTCTCACTTCTTTTTGGGTTTGTGTATCGGTAGAAACCTTTTCGGCTTTTTCGATTTTTTCTTTATGATCAGTAGATTTTTTTCTGCCCATATTTCCTTACTAACACTCCTTTTTCCGTAGTTTTTGTTATTATTTCACTAAATTCTTTTATTAGCGGAATATTCTTTTTATAATCCATTCGCAATGGACCTATGATGCCTAAATAACCGGGCACACCGAAAATTTTGTATTTAGAGTAAATCAAAGTATAGCCGGCTAAATCATTACGTCCTAATTCTTCTCCCATCAAAACCGTTGTACTGTCTTTTATCTCGTTATTTTGAATTAAATTCAAAAGATGATCTTGTCTTTGGATAAAGTTCAAAAAGGTTAGAATGCTTCGTTTGGATTCAAATTCCGGTTGTTCCAGAAATGAAATATTACCGTCGAAATTTAAATAATAATTTGTTATTTCGGCTAACGCTTTTCTAAATTCATCCAAAAAATTAACTATTAATACGTTTTCTTCCTTTTGCTTTTCATATAATTCATCCAAATATTTATTTTGAATGTCAATAATTCTTAATCCGGCAAGTTCATCGTTTACATATCGAACGATTACTCTAAGTTGTTGATGAGTAATGTTATAATGAGGATTTAATATGACTGTTTTATCCAATCCCGAATTTAAACTTACCACAAAAAGAAGTTTATTATCACCTATTTTAAACGCATCGATTTTTTTCAAATAACCATAAGAAACTTCCGGTTCCGCAATAAAGCTCAACTGACCGGTTTCTTTGGCTAAGAACTGCATAATATATTGCAAAGCCAAGCTGATATTATCGAAATTTTTTAATAAAATATCTCTTATAAATTTTTCTTTTTGTTTGGTTAAGACCTTTTTTCTTGTATCTATCTTTTTGATATATTTTCTAAAACCTTTTATTGTGGGAATTCGTCCGGAAGATGTATGCTGTTGAAAAATAAAATTTTCCTGTTCCAATTTATTCAGATCTATTCTTATGGTTGCCGGACTGGCGTTTTTGATATATTTTTCACAAATTAATTTTGATGAGACAGGTTCACAAGTTTTTATAAACTCATCAATCAGGCTTATTAATACCTTTTCCTTTCTCAATTCATTCTTTTTCATATTCCCCTCTATTTTTTAGCAATCTTTTATTTTGTTTGCTAATTCATAGGACAATATAATTTGAAAAGTAAAATTGTCAAACTAAAAGTGAGAGTGCCAAAAAATATTTTTGGTATTGTGAGTTTAGTGCTTATTCTGAGGGAGATTAAGAGGTTTTTCTTATGATTATTAATCGGTAATTTTTCAAGATTTAAAGAAAATAGTGTTAAGTATAATGCATATTTAGAATAACTTTCATTTCTTTTTTGGTAAAAAATTCTAACTCATCCCCGGCCCTTCTCTTTGCAAAAGAGAAGGGAGAAACAGTTCCCCCTATTTGACAAAGAGGGGGTTAGGGGGAGTTCCAAATTTCACCCGATTTTTTTTATTTGACGA
>CAZUGB010000169.1:0-3716 GCA_964619925.1 uncultured Candidatus Cloacimonadota bacterium | reverse complement strand
TTTGATAATACAACAATCACCATAGATCCTTCAAATAGTAAAACAACTTACGGTAATGTAATCGTAACATTGCATTTAGGCACTCCTTCGGTACCTGAACCCGACCATGCTTTGGCAAAGTGGTTTGAAATGGAAGCCGAGTCGGGATTTGATGCTTTCCCGGTACATGTGAAGTTTGAATTTACAGATCCAGTGCCGGTGGGAGATGTGACAAAAGTGCTATTTTTCTCGGAGGATAATGGCGTTACATGGACAGCGTCGAATAAAACTTCGGATATAACCAATCTAAGTTGGAATTATACCACATCTCCTTATTATGCGGAATTTGACACTCAGCATTTTTCATATTGGGGAGTATCAAACGGAGACGGAGAAGATCCTTTACCGGTAATATTGTCTGATTTTTATGCCAATTTTATTTCAGAAACCTTAAATATCTATTGGATTACCCAATCCGAAAATAATTCTTTGGGTTGGAATATTTACAAATCTGGAAATGAAGATTTTAATCAAGCAAACAAAATCAATCGAACAATTATTCCCAGTATTGAGAACGGAAATGTAAGCAACGAGTATGTTTTTGAGGATAAAACACCGGTAGAGCATGGGAAAACTTATCACTATTGGCTTGAAAACGTAGAATTTGACGGGAGTACGCAATTATTCGGTCCCACTCGGATTACAATACCCGAAGAAAATGAAAATGTACCTGTTACTCCGGATTTTGTGGGATTGGCACAAAATTATCCCAATCCGTTTAATCCTAATACTACAATAAAATTTTGTTTGGATATGGATGACAAAGTCGTTTTGAATATCTATAATTTGAAAGGAGAAAAAGTAAAAACTTTATATAACGGATTTGTGGAAAAAGATAATGAAATAGGTGTATCTTGGAACGGTAAAAATTCTAAGGGAGAAGAAGTTTCTAGTGGAATTTATTTTTATAAATTAATATCTTCAAATAGCGTATATGTAAGAAAAATGTTATTGTTAAAATAGTTCTTATTTATCTGCCCCTAACCCAAAAAAAGCCTCCGATCAAAGCGGAGGCTTTCCTTTATTTTCTTTTATTTATCAATTTTCAGGTTTCATTTGCGGAAAGAGTATTACATCTTTAATGGTACTATTTCCGGTAAAGAGCATAATCATTCTATCTATTCCGATACCCAAACCGCCCATGGGGGGCATACCGTATTCAAGAGCTTCCAAAAAATCCTCGTCCACAACATTAGCTTCCAAATCGCCGAGTTCTCTCATTTTTGCTTGGGCTTCCAAACGTTTTCTTTGTTCAACGGGGTCGTTTAGTTCCGTGAAAGCGTTAGCAAATTCGTATCCGGCAATAAATAATTCGAAACGTTCTACAAAATCGGGATTTTCGGGTTTTGATTTGGCTAAGGGGGATATTTCTTTTGGGAAATCGGTAACAAATGTGGGTTGTATCAAATTAGGTTCTACAAAGTGTTCAAAAAGTTCCGCAATCAATTTGCCGATACCCGCGTTTTGGGGAATTTCCAATTCGTTTTCTTTGAAGAAAGCCAAAATTTTTTCCTTGTTCGTATCAGAAGCGTCAAAACCGGAATATTCTTTTATCAATTCTATCATGGATGCGCGTTTCCAAGGTGAAGACAAGTCCACTTTGTGTCCGTCAAATTCAAAAATCGTAGTATCAAAAACATTTTTGGCGATATTGATAAATATTTTTTCGGTAAGATTCATTATATCGGTATAATCAGCATAAGCTTGATAGAGTTCTATCGCTGTAAACTCGGGATTATGGGTTTTGTCCATACCTTCATTTCTAAAATTTTTACCGATTTCATAAACCTTTTCGTATCCGCCTACGATTAATCTTTTCAAATATAATTCCGTAGCGATTCTAAGATACAAATCGATATCAAGTGTATTGTGATGTGTGATAAAAGGACGGGCATTTGCACCGCCGTAAATCGGTTGTAGAATGGGTGTTTCCACTTCCAAAAAACCGTTTTCGTCCAAAAAATCCCTTATGTTTTTTATAATTTTTGCTCGTTTTACAAATGTTTCTTTTACGTTAGGATTTAATAATAAATCAAGGTATCTTTTGCGATATCTAAGCTCTATGTCTGCAAATTCGTCGTATCGAACGGTTTTTCCGTCTATTTGTTTTTCTTTCACGGTAGGTATCGGCCGTAAATTTTTTGCCAATAGCTTTATTTTGTGGGCTTTAACGGAATATTCGCCTCTTTGTGTGATAAAGCATTCGCCGGTAAGCTCGATAAAATCTCCCAAATCAAGAAGTTTAAACAAATCGTAATTTTCTTCTCCGACCAAATCTCTTTTTACAAAGATTTGTATTTTGGCGGAATCGTCTTCCATATTGCCAAAACCTACTTTACCTTGTCTTCGCAAAGCTCGTAATCTTCCTACAATTGTAACCGTTTTATTTTCGGCAACAAAGCGTTCTTTATTTTCGAGCAATTCGATAATTTTATGAGTTCTTTTTACCCTAAGGGGATAAGGATTAATGTTTTTTTCCAAAATTTTTTTTAGCTTATCTTTTCTTACCGCGATAAGTTGATTAGTATTATTCATAGTAATTACTCCAATTTTTAATCTTTGTAAATGTCAGTGAAAAAATATGATATATGTGTCAAGAATGAAGTTGTCAAATGCCTCTTAATATCGGTGCTTCCCATGGTTTGTTTAAAAAATATGTTAGAACAATTCTTTTTTTGCCTTCCAGATTATCGGGAATTTTGTCTTTATAATTTTCCAAAACAAGGTAATATTCAAATCTGACATCATCAAATGTTTCGATTGTCTTTTGAATGAGTTTAATACCTTCTTTCACAATATCCTTTGTGGTATATTCCATAAGGTTTGTATTGCATATCACATCGGTGATTTTTAATTCGGATGTATTTTGCAGCATATTAAACATTTCAATAATACCGTCTTCATCTCTTGTAGCGGGACGTTTGGTATTAATTACATAATGCATCTCGTAACCGCGTTTTTTTATATTTGCGCGGTATCTTGCCAAAGTTCTGCAACCGGCGGGGTCTCCTCCTACATCCAGAATTACAGCGTGAGATTCATTTTGAACTTCTCCCATAATTCTGGGGGAAAGCATAGGCAAATCGGCGTGTGAATAACTTCCCTCGGGGGCTATCACTTCTATACCGTCGTTTTTAAACATTTCTCTTACTTCTCTGCTTCTAAAATATGGATTTACCACATCCAAATCCACCAAAGTAACATCGTCGCCGTTTTCTTTTATTCTTTTTGCCAGATTTATGGAATATTCACTTTTTCCGCTTCCGTAAGCTCCAATAACGATTATTAATTTATTATTCATCTTTACTCCTTAATTTTTATAAGATAAGAATTAATTTCACATCAGCAATTATTTATTTTTTGTCTATCTCTCCTTTTTTGTCCGTTATCAATGAGTGATATTTGATTTTGTAGCCGTTTGTTTCTATTATCAAAGCTCCGTCTGTAGAAGAAAAGAACAGTTTATTCGTGTTTAATTTTTCCAAATAATTTTTTAAATAAGTTCTGTTTCGTTTTCCATGTGTGGATATAAATATGATTTTTTGGGGATTTTGTGAGATAAGTGTTTTCAAATTTAATTTTTTATAAGAAATATTATCAATTTTTATGATATCGCAATTTGGAATTGCAATGTAATTTTTTGAAAATTCGGGATAAAGAAGTAGGGTTGTTTTTTT
>CAZUGB010000168.1:0-11753 GCA_964619925.1 uncultured Candidatus Cloacimonadota bacterium | reverse complement strand
TCAAAAACTTCTCTCATTAAATTGTAAATCTTTTCCACAGGAACTAATTTTTCCATTTTTAACTCCTTTTTATTTAGAATTCAAATAATTTTTCTCTTTCGGCATATTTTTTAAAATATGTTTTTTTTATCACTTCATTTTTCGGTTTGTCAAAATTATAATCGGTCTCAATTATGTCAAATGCAATTCTACGAGCTTCTTGCAATAGCTCTCTATGTTTGTACACATTAGCAAATTTAAACGGTATAAACCCCGATTGTTTCGTTCCGAAAAAATCTCCCGGTCCCCTGATTTCCAAATCTTTTTCGGCAATTTTAAAACCGTCGGTAGTTTCCACCATTGTGGTTAATCTTTCTTTTGCCTCCGAACTTATCGGATTATATGATATTAGATAACAAAAGGATTGCTCGGCGCCTCTTCCCACTCTTCCGCGAAGTTGGTGAAGTTGACTTAATCCGAATCTTTCGGCATGTTCGATAACCATAACGGTAGCATTAGGCACATCTATGCCCACTTCAATAACGGTGGTGGAAACAAGTATATCCGTTTTATGCTCTTTGAAATTTTGCATAATCGTATCTTTTTCGGAAGCTTTCATTTTTCCGTGCAGCAACTCCACTTTATAATTTTTGAATATTTGTGTGGAAAGGATGTTATACAATGTTTCGGCATCCAATAAATCCATCTTTTCCGATTCTTCTATCAAAGGACAAACAAAATAAGCCTGCCTACCTTTTGAAAGCTCTTTTTCCACCTGAGCAAAAACCTGATTTTTTGATTTGGCGGATTTCCAAACCGTGGTAATTTTTTTCCTACCCGGTGGCATTTGATCTATTATACTAATATCCAAATCTCCATACATCGATAAAGCCAATGATCTTGGTATGGGCGTGGCGGAAAGATACAAAAGATGAGGCGATTGGTTATGTTTGGATAAAAAAGAGCGTTGTTCCACACCGAATCTGTGTTGTTCGTCAATTGCAATAAATCCCAAATTATGAAAAGTTACATCCTTTTGTATCAAAGCATGAGTTCCAATAACCAAATTCATTTCACCTGTGGATATTTTTTTTAGAATATCCTTTTTCCCTTTGTAATTACCGCCTTTTAGCAGTGCTACTTTGATTTGAGGAATATTTTTTAAAAATTTGATAACGGAGAAATAATGTTGCTCTGCCAACAATTCCGTGGGAGCCATCATCGCCGCTTGATAGCCATTTTCTATAGCCAATAAGATAGCAAATAACGTAACGATAGTTTTTCCCGAACCTACATCACCTTGTAATAATCTGCTCATAGGATGAGGCTTTTGCATATCGTTTACAATTTCATTTATCACTCTTATCTGCGCTTTTGTTAATTCGAAGGGCAAATTTTCTTTCAGTTTTGACGTGTATTTTCTTATTATTTCGAATTGAAAGGATTTTTTTAAATTTTTTCTTTTTTTCTTTACTCTTGCGAGCATAAGTTGGCTATAAAAGAGTTCTTCAAAAGCAAATCTTCTTCTGCTTTGTTCAGCAGATTCTATCGATGTGGCAAAATGTACTTTTTGCAATTCTATTCTTCTGTGTTTCCAACCGAAGTATTTTAAAATATATTCCGGCAAATTTTCTTCAATGTACTGATGATATAATTCAAAAGCTTTGTATATCAAATTTCTCATTGTGGAAATTTTTAGCTTTTCGGTTAGCGGATACACCGGTGAAATTTCTCTTTTGTGCCAAAATGACAATTCCTCTTCGGAAGAATCCAATATTTCAAACTCGGGATGAACAATCTGATAATGATTTTTGTACATCCTAATATAACCGCTCACCCAAATTTTTTGTCCCGTTTTAAATTTTTCTTTTAACCACTTACTCACTTTAAACCAAGTACAATAGATAAAATCGTCTCCGTCACTAACCCAAAGATGTAATTGCGAATTAAATCGGGATATGTTTTTTTCTTCAATATTAGCAATAAATCCTACAAGAGAAGCTCTTTTATCTTCTTCCAAATCCGCTATTTTCGAAATTATTTCTCTATTGATATAATCTCTTGGGAAATACTCCATTAAATCCAAAACAGTTTTAATATTCAAACGATACAAAAGATTCGCCCTTTTTTCTCCCACACCTTTTAAAAATTTTATATCTGAATATATTGGATTGGACATAATAATTTTAATTGTTTTGAATTTTGTTTTTTATCATTTCTTCCAATTTTGTTTTTATTTTCACCTTCTCGGCTTCGATATCCAACGTTTTCGGATTCCAATCAATTAAATATACGTTTAAAATTCTTTTTATTGAAAACAAAATATCAAAGATAATTTTCGAAAAGAGATTTTTAGGTTTTTTAAAATGATAAATCTTCTGTTTTAAATCGTTCAGAATTGCTAATCTGTAATCCTTTTTATCTCCGAAAAAAATAACGGGAATTCCCATAGCAATTGCGGGTAAAGCGGCATGCAATCTGGTAGTAATTATTAGTTTGGCATTTTTTCTATATTCGTCTAAAATATCTTTTGCCAATCTTAATTTGCACTCATTCGAATGAATATCGGAAATATTATGAGAAATGAAAACAGCTTGTTTTTTTATAAATTCAGGAATTGGTACCCGCTCGGCATCTACAATATATATTTTACCATTTTTCGGTTCTTTTTCTCTTTTTGGAAACGTGAGAGTGATACATTTACTATAAAACGCATTTACCCCTTTTTCTTTTAGCAATTCCGTAGTTTTTCTATCTCTACACCCAATTGGTTCGTGCTTTTTAAAAAATTCTATTATTCTTTCCGATAGGAAAAACTTTTTCGATGAATTATCCGCTATATGAAAACTATAAAATATAGGTACCAAATTTTTCGAAGTAGGCAAACATTTTTCAGGACTCCAAGAAAACCACCCGTTCATAATTATTATGTAGTTATCATCTTCTTCCACAAGAGCCAATTCATCACGATAAAAAAACTTATCAATATGATCAAAATATTGCATCGCAGCCAAAGTTTGTATTTGATCACCAAGATTTCCACTAATTCTGTACTTAAATGAAGAAAATTTCATATTAATTACTCCTATCCGCAAATTTAACAAGTTTAAAATACACCTTTTTTACAACGACAGGCATATTGATTCTATCCAAAAGTTTTATGTCATTTTTATTAAAAAGATTAAATATTTTTCCAAAATAAAAAGATAACACGATCAAAATAAAAGTTAAGATAATCCTTATCCGAATTGCATTAAAATAAATATTTATTATAAGGATGAAAACGGAAATCAGGGGGAAAAACAAAGAGAGATAACGTTTTACTTCCATTTTTTTGTAGATATAAAGATACCAAATAATAGGATTTAAAGAAAATACTGTAAAACTTGCCCAAGAAGCCCCCAAAATGCCGAACTTTTTCACCAAAATAACATCCGCAACAAAATTTACAACTGCGGCAAAAATTCCCATATAAAGCATCATTTTGGTCATATCGAAAGATATTCTCACTCCGTTTATAGCCGCTGATACCATTGATAAATTAAGCGTGGTAATCAATATCTTAAAAGGTAATATCGATTGATTGAATTTTTGACCGTAAATCAGGTGAAATACCTCGTCGGATATAATTAAAATTATGCTAACAACAATCATTGAAAAAAAAGAAATCTGCGGAACGATTCTTTTCATATAAAAATTTTTTATCTTAAAAATCTCATTATTTGTTTTAAAAACCATAATCAAAGGCGTTGTTACAGCTATTATACTTTGAATCAAAATCGAATTTAGCGTAGATAATATTTTGTACGCCGCCTGATATATTCCCACATCTTTCATCTTCATAAAATACTTTATCACATATGTATCAACCCAAGTGGTAATATAGAATGTCCAAGCGGTAAAAAGTAACGGAAAACTGAATTTTGTCATCTTAATCAAGAGGTTTTTATCTATAATAACGGGAAAAATATATTTGAATTTTATAAAAAACAAACTTATTAAAACTACAAACAAATCGGAAAATAAGAAAACACAAATCACATACCAAATGGAAACCGGTATAACACGAAAAACTATCGGCAGCAAACCGATTAGAATAATTACCTTGTTTGCCAAACGCATTAATATCGCTTGTAACTTTATTAACCTTATCACTTTAAGCACTTCAAATATAAAATTTTTCAATGCAAAAAGAATCAAACCTATAAATATAATCCATGCATAGTCGGGATTTGTGATATTTAAAAATTTTAGAATTCTATTTTTGAAAATAAAATAAAACAGTAGCACGAAAACGAAAGAGAATCCGGATATCAAAAGGAAATTACCCGTTGTTCTTCTTAAATTATTATTTTTAATAAATTCTTCTTTTCCAAAACGAATTATTGAGTTTTGTGCCCAACTTAATCCAAAAAGAAAAAATAAAGAAATAGCACTGATTATCAAAGCAATTTGACCGTACTTTTCCGGTCCCAAATACCTTGCTTGAATCGCTTCGGAAAACACCATTAACGGTAATGCCAAAAACGAAGAACCCAGCGATGTTACAAAATCCCAAAATGATTTTTTTAATTCTCTCATCTTATAATCTTTTTAATAAGGGATTTTTTCCTAAAAGGTTAGCAAATATACCTTTTAACGTACCAATCAAAAAATCGATGTTTCTTTCAAAAAAAACAGCTCTTACAATAAATCCTAAAAACGACCAATAATGGCAAAAGATGTTTCTTGAAGTTAATTTCATATTTTTTTTAAACAAATAGTGATAATTTATCATGAACATAAACTGCTTTTCTCGTTTTTTTAACCGTGTGGTTGGAGATGATTGATGATTGTGAATACATTTTGCAAAAGGTGAATAAAGTAAATGATATTGTTTTCCCACCCTGTAAGAAAAATCCACATCTTCCATGTAACAATAGCCTTTTAGAGCTTCATCGAAAAGGTTATCGAGAAAAACTTCTCTTCTATACGTTTGATTGGCCCCTTGTAACCATTGAACGGAAATTTCTTGCTCTATTTTGCTATCAATAGCATTATTTGACCATGAAGGCTTTACTTCTCCCCTCTTTATTTCCGATAAACAAAAGATTTTTCTATAAATTTTCGAAATTAATTTCATATCTGACTGATTAACGATTTTACCCGTTACACCACCAATTTTTTTAGAAATATCCTTTTCAAAAATTTTTACGATATTTTCAAAATATTTTTTATCAAGAATCACATCGTCGTCAAAAAAAGATACCAAATCACCCGAGGCATATTTAATACCTACATTTCTTTGATAAGTTAATCCTGGTTTTGAATGAATATACTTTATCTTAAAATCGAAATTTTGTTTTATTATGTTTTCCAAACCGACTTTATCACTCGAATCGACAATGATTACTTCATTTGGTAAAACCGTTTGATTAAAGATACTTTTCAAACATGTTAAAACATCTTCAAATCTATCTTTCGTGGCTATAATTACACTTATTTTCATTTTACAATTTTTTCCTTATTTTCAAAGTGTAATTATCAAAAAAAAAAGTATATTTGCGGTCAATGAAAAAATAAAATCGTTGTTTTATAATCTCTCAAAAATCATATTTTGATTTTAATAAAATAAGTGAGTGAAAATACAATGGTGGAGGTGGCGGGAGTCGAACCCGCGTCCAGAGACAAGACAAAAGCCGAATCTACATGTTTAGCTGTTTTTAAATCTCATCTCTCGGCAGGAAAAACAGTCAAACCGACCGAAAGACCAGCCTCTTAAATTCGGAACATCTTAGAGGCATCGGATGTTCTATAGCCGTTGAGTATGACGCTCTTTTTGAATCCAACGGCAAGATTCGCAAGAGCGTAGCCGCATTAAGCAGCTAATGCATAATCATAGTCTGCATTTACATTTGGATATTACCATTGATAACGGGTAGGTAATCTCCCCGACATGCATCGGCAATCCTCTTCGTCCCTGTCGAAACCGGATCACCCCCCTATATTTTCCGTAAAGATCAATTTAAAACTTTATTGTATAAAGCAATTACCTTATCAAGATTACTTTGCCAACTGTAATTTTCTTTGGCATATTTTGCAGCATATGTTCCTTTGGATTTTTTCGTGTTATTTTTTAGTTCTTCTATTATCCCTTCCGCCAGAGCTTTCGGATTATCCATTTCCACCAGCTTTCCCACATTTTCATTAATAAAATCAGGTAATCCTCCGGCATTTGTAGCTACAACCGGTGTTCCGCAGGCAAGAGCTTCTATTGCAACCAATCCGAAAGGTTCCACTCTTGAAGGAACCACAGATAAATTAGCGATATTATAAAGTAAAGCAACATTTTCCTGTGTTTGATGCCCTAAAAATGTAACATTTTTCAAACCCGAATTTTTAGCAAGTTTTTCCATCTTTTTTCGCAATTCTCCATCCCCCGCAAGATAAAAACCGACATCATTCACTCTTTGGGAAACTATTTTTGCGGCTTTTATTAAAATATCAATACCTTTAAACTCGGTAAATTTGCCTACAAATGAAACCACTTTGTCCGCTATAAAATCCGTTCCCAATTTTTTTAGAACCTCTTTTTTATTTACATTCATCGGTCTGAAAATCTTATCATCAAATCCGTTGGGATTTATAATCACTTTTTCGGAGGGTAAATCAAACAATTTTAATGTATCTTCGTAAACCTGTTTTGAAATCGTGATAATTCCTCGGGAATTTTTTGCACCTTCTACCGCATAGCTTCTATATCTTTTGTCTTTTTTAAATCCCATTAAATCGGTGCCATGAGCGGTGATAACATAAGGTACTCCCGATTTGTATGCCGCATAGGGAGCTATCCATAAATGTTGGGCATGAATAATATCGGGTTTGAATTTCTCCGCTATTTCTTTTGTGGTTGCTACCATTGTATCGATATATTTTTTCATCTCGTCGTTTGTGAGATTATAAAATGTGTTATTACTTCTGGGATGTGTGGTAAAGCACGGAAAATTATAATTGATTTCGGCGTTTTTTGCCGGTTTGAACAAAATGGATTTATGCATAAAACCGTATGAAACATCATCAATCCGATTATCCACATCCAAAACAAAAACTTCATTTCCTCTTTTTAATAATTCTTCGGCAATATTTAGAGTGTAAATCCCGCTACCGGAACCTTGCAACGGAAAATGATTTATCAATAATACCTTCATTTATTCCTCCGATTTTTTCATAAAATCCGAAATATCACTATCAAAAGTTTTGGACTCCGAATATTTTTCCGTGGTTTCCACCAATCTTTCGCTTAATTTCTGAGATATTATCCACAATAGTTTTGTTCCCAATCTATCATGCTCTTTTTCAATAAAGTTAAGCAATTTTTCTCTTTTAATAGCCAACAAAGTAACCGGCGTTTTGCAGATTATTGAAACATTGTGCGGTTTATCGAAAAATATGGATGTTTCGTTAAAATGATCTCCCTCTTTCAAATTTGCCACAACAACCGTTTCTTTTAACTGAGGTGATTCTTTTATCACGCTTAATTGACCGGACAAAACCACATAGATACAACGATTTATTTCGTCGGCTTTAAACACATAATCATCCTTATTCAAATTAACTATTTCCGAAATGGAAAAAATCTTTTTTATCTCTTCTTTTGTAAACGGCTTAAACAGAGGCACTTTATCAAAGTTATAGTTATTATTTATTTTTGTTTGGCTTAGATAATGTGAAATGTTTTTATTACCTTTTTTGAGAATAAAATTATTATTGATAAATTGTTTTAGATGCGGTGCAAATTCTTTTGTTCTTTCCAATAATGCCCGCCATTTTTTTTGAAATTGCAAATACTCGTCAAATGTGTTGTAGTGCGGTTTTGCCTTGTATTTTGCAAGATGAATGTTTTTTATGGTTTCTTTTGTAGCTTCAATATCATTTACGGTAAGATAATGCAAAGCCAATATCAAATTTGTTTTAAAAATTTTATCTTCCAAATCATCTTTTAAAAACTGTCCCGGATAAGGATCGAAATCTTCCGGCGTTACATAATGAAGATTAATTTTTTCATATTGCGTATCTATTTTTGATTTATCATACAAAAACCTATAAATATCTTCTCGGAATCTTTTCCAAATAGGATGTTTTTTGGGTGGCGGAAGATGTTTTATAGCCAATTTATTATCAAGATAAAAATTAAATCCGAACATTTTGGCATTAATCACATAGTCGGTATCTTCTCCTCTTGTAATTTTGGGATCAAAAGGCACAATTCTAAAAAGATTTCTATGAAAAACCATTGCTCCGCCAAATGCGAAAGGTGTTTTTTTCAATCTCGGTTCGTTTCCTATTATTTTATCAAATGCCTCTCTTTTGCCGCCAAATCTATCCCAATATGTCATCCACGGTTCGATATTTACTTTATCATAATATTCGTTATCTTCGTTTAGATAATAACCCGCAATACCATCCACGGTGTTTCCGTAGAATCTTCTACCAATAAATTCTTTGGCTTTGTTCATAAATTTTGGATCTTCAAAAACTTCGTCATCATCTATAAAAACGGCAATTTCCGCATCCAAGATATATGGAAGCAAAAGACAAACGTTTCGTATGTTTGAATAGTTCGTAAGCGATACAATTTCCGAAAGAGGCGAATCTTTTAAGAAATATTCTTTAAATTCCTTCAATCTGTTCGGAGTAAATAAGATAGTTTCTATAGGCAAATCAACTTTTTGAAGCATCTCTTTTAATTTTTTTTCCACTCTATCGTCATATTTGGGATTAGTGGTAGCCGCTACGATTATCAATGTGAAATCTTTGTCTTCAAGAATATCAATGGATTTTAAGGTTCTTAAAAGTGTTCCTTCCTTATCTAATGGTGTGGGATGGTCAAAAACCGCATCTCCTTCGTTCCACTCGTTGTTTTCTCCTGTCCAATATGTGGGAATTACCATATAAGTTTGCATATTATTCCTCTCCGTTATCCGATTTTATTTTTTAATTTGTCCCAAGCATCTATCAATCTGTAAAATTTATCAATATACTGCGGCAGGTTGTTATAAGCGGCGGTAAAAGCATCAGGAAGCATCAAAAATCTTTTGTCGTTAAAATATTTTGCCGCCATTTGCGACCCGATTTTTAGGGCATCATATCTTTTTTGTTTATTTACAGGCTCGCATTCTTTTATATATTCGCTATGAAACCAGTTATAAAAGGGATTTCTAATTATCCAACCCATACAGGCATAAAAAAATCTATCTATATTATTCTTATTTTCAAATGTAGGTTCGTTTGGAAAATCACCGAAAGTATTATGGAATATCGGTAAGTCAATATCAATACACATACCTCCGTATCGAGTAATGAGCGGACCGAACAACGTGTCTTCTCCTCTGCCGAGATAACATTGGTTATTTATGGTTAAGCAGTTGGAATAAAAAGGTGCCAACATTGATATTTTTCTTAAATCTATAGCCATATTACCGCCGAGCACTTTTTTGGTTTTTCTTAATGTGCTGTTTTCGGCTTTTTTTATTACCAATTTATTCGCCTTTGAAATAATATCGAAAGAATCTTCTTTTTGCAAACCGTACAATAAACTATCCAAATGAGGAAAATTCATATGCGGTATTATAAAATATCCGCTGTAATCACTGGTTGTAACCACTATATGCGGACTGGAAGACAAAACTTTTAGATGAGATCCCACAAAATCAATATCTTTAAAACGATATTTATGTTTTTCATCTTCAAAAAGTATTTGAGGATATACATCGGTATCAAAAAACAATAGCACATCCACATCATTTAAGATAGCGTCTATCATCACATAATTTCGTGAAGTGCCATAGGATACCAAATTATAATTTCGCAAATTCGGGGTGCCGATTAGAGCCTCTATTTCATTTGTGGTTAATCCCAATTTTGAAAGTCTCTTTTTAAGATCGTCCGAACCTATTTTCAATTCGTTTATAGGACAATATCTTTCAAGCCGAGATAAAACATCCTTGTCGATATAGTCCTTATATCCCATTATGAACAAATTGATGTTGTGATTATATTCTTTTGCATTTTTTATAAAATTTATAAACGGTGATGTTTTATTGATAAATCTACTAATAACTCCAAAAGATATTTTCATTTTCGCCCCCTCTTTTTTTTAGATTAATAAAATTATGGTTAATGCGTGTCAATAATAAAATCAAAATTTGAGAAGAAAGTTTCGAAAAAAAGATTAAAAAAAACGGATTTTGAGATAAAAATTTACGCTAACCAAGGGAAGCAATAGGTAGGTAATTAAAAATAATTTGGAAAAATAAAAATATATTGCCAGCATTTCAGCTAAAATAAAAATTGAAAAAAAACGGAGGTAATAAAGGATGAAAAAAATTTTACTGATTTTCCTCCTTTCCACATTATTTTTCAAACTTTTTGCCGTGATAGAGGAAACGGCTTCATTCAAAGGTTTTTTATACGGTAATGCACCCGAATGCGAATATGATAATTGGCTCTCTCATGTAGCCGAAGGCATTGCATCTGCCGGATACAATATTTACGCTCCTTTCGATAGGCAAACCAACGGATTCGGCGATTATAAGATTTTTACATCTCCCGATTCTTTAACATGGAGTCAAGTTATCGAATTATTTTTATCAGGTCAATTGGATTTGGCTCAAAACACTTTGAATAATTCCAATATTCCCTATGAAGTGGTTATTTTTCACGATACGGATACGGGACACACTTATCATATGTTAAGGGAAATCCCGAATTTTGAATACTATGACGACAACGGCACACCTGATGATACATCCGACGACGAAACAGGTGCATTTGATTATGGCTGGGGATTATATGTTTTTTATCCGAACGGTCCTTTTCCGCATATCACCACTGCACCGCATCCGAATGACGACTTTCCAAGCGTACCCATTGCAGGTGAAGTTTTTGAAAAACAATCTTCCAAATTTTTAATCATATCGGGTACGGGCAGAGAAGTAAAATGGACTCACATAGGACAATATAACAATTCAAAATCTCTTTGCGATCCTTCAAGAGTGGAAATTCACGCTTTTAATGTGGCTTACAAACAATTTTGCAATTATATCAGATCCGAATTTGACCACAGAGAATTTAGCATTCAAATTCATAGCTATGATTGGGGAACTCATCATTGGGGTATGCCAAACGTTCAAATATCAGGCGGAAATCACGTAACAAATCCCGATTTACCCATACGAGATAATTCCTCTATGAAATTGGATTTGATAAATGCCACTAATTTTCTTGTTCACCCCGCCAATGACATCGGAATACATGATCCTGTTTATTTGAATGATTTTTACGGTGTTCATTGTGAAGAATATCCCTTTATGTATTCAAACGGAGATACCACTTTTGCCGTGAATACCCACATTGATTTACCCGGATATTCTTCAAACAGACAAATGCTTTATACCCAACAAGGTTTTAATCAATACGATAATTTCGAACCTTTTTTCCATATTGAGATGGACGAATTGCCTAATGTTTATCCCCAAACAAATGAAAATTATTGGTGGTTTTACGGTTGGGATTCCGTTACGGAACATTTTGACTACAATCACTTATGGGATAGATTTATAGCATATTACAGTCCTTGGATTTCAGCATTAACTACCGTACTGCCACATATGTTCCAAATGAACGACAATCAGATACCCGTAGCACCTACCGATCCCGAAATTACCGGCGAATGTGCTCAAAATGTTGAGTTATCATGGAAAAAAGGTGATTCTTATGACTTTTATTCATATGAA
>CAZUGB010000167.1:0-2992 GCA_964619925.1 uncultured Candidatus Cloacimonadota bacterium | reverse complement strand
TTTTTCCTTTGATATTAAAAATTTCAATAATTGCATTTTTGACATTGTGAAGTTCATGCTTTCCCATTTTATTCTCCATATTTTTTACATCTTTATAAAAAAATAGTTTTTAAATACGTCAAATTGTTTTTTTTAAAATTGTTTTTCAAACAAAAAAAGGGAGCCAAAGGCTCCCTTAAAGAATATCTTTTTTTTTAATTTTTTAGAATAATCCGGAAATGTTTCCTTCGTCGTCAATATCGATAACTTCCGCTGCCGGTTTTTTGGGAAGTCCGGGCATTCTCATAATATCACCGCTAATCGGCACCAAAAATCTTGCGCCGGCATTGATAAGAACTCTTCTTACTTTAAAAGTAAAGTTTTCAGGTCTTCCTAAGAATTTTGGATTATCCGAAAGCGAGTATTGAGTTTTTGCCATACAAATGGCTAATTTATCATATCCGTGTTTGTAGATTTGTCTTAAATCGGATTTTGCTTCGGAAGTATATGAAACACCTGCGGCACCATATATTTCTTTGGCAATTTTTTCTATTTTATCTTCAACTTTTTCGTTCAAATCATAGATAAATTTCAAATCGTTTTTACCGGAATCGATTATTTCCACTACTTTTTCAGCCAAAGGAATAGCACCTTCGCCGCCTTTACCCCAAACATCCACTACCACTACCGGATATTTATGAGCAACACAACATTTTGTAATGGCTTTAAGTTCTTCGGCGGTATCGGAAGTGAATTTATTTATTGCAATCACGGGTTCCATTCCGAATTTATAAGCATTTTCAATATGTTTTCTAAGATTAACCAAACCTCTTTGAACAGCTTCGGGATCAGGAATGGAAAGATTTTTCTTGTTTACGCCGCCATGCATTTTAAGCGCTCTTACAGTGGCTACCAATACCAAAGCTTTTGGTCTCAAACTTCCGTATCTACATTTTATATCGAAGAATTTTTCACCGCCCAAATCAAATCCGAAACCAGCTTCCGTTACTGCATAGTCGGCATAACTCATCGCCATTTTAGTAGCAAGAATGGAATTGGTTCCCTGAGCAATATTTGCAAAAGGTCCGCCATGAATAAATGCCGGAACGCCTTCTATGGTTTGTACCAAATTCGGTTTTAGAGCATCTTTTAGCATTGCCGCTACGGCGCCTGCTACTCTTAATTCCTTAACGGTAACGGGATTTCCGTTGTAATCATATCCCAAAAGCATTTCTTCCACGTGTTGTTTAAGATCCGAATAACTTTGAGCAAAACACAAAGTAGCCATAATTTCGGATGCAGCGGTAATATCAAAGCCTGTTTCTCTGGGAACCCCCATAGCCTTTCCGCCAAGTCCGGTAATAATATTTCTAAGCGATCTGTCATTCATATCCAAAACTCTGGGCCAAATCACTCTGCGGGGATCCAATCCGATTGATCTGCGATGAAGAGCATTATCCAAAGCGGCTGATATAAGGTTGTGAGCCGCTGTAACGGCGTGAATATCGCCTGTAAAATGAAGATTAATATCTTCCATAGGTAATACTTGCGAATATCCGCCACCTGTGGCTCCGCCTTTCATACCCATAACAGGACCAAGAGACGGTTCTCTAAGAGCAACCGCAACATTTTTGCCTATTTTTGCAAGACCTTGTGTTAAACCGATTGAAACCGTGGTTTTACCTTCGCCGGCTGCCGTAGGTGTGAGAGCGGAAACTAAAATTAAATTTCCTTTGGCTTCTTTTCCTTTTAATGCATCCAAACGGATTTTTGCTTTGTAATTGCCATACAATTCCACGTGTTCACGATCAATACCCAATTTGTCCGAAATTTCATGAATGTGTTTTAGCTTAACTTTTCGAGCTATTTCAATATCGTTCATTTTCGTACTCCCGTAATTATTTTTTCTATATTTTATAGAAAATTAGGTACACGAAAAAAATAACTTATATTTTATCAACAAAAAAATTTATTAGTATCTAACTTACACAATTACAATAAATTTTAGAATCACCGTTTTATTTGTTATCATATAAATTTAATATTTTTTCACATCTGTTTGTCAGCCCAATGCGGCATCGATTTCAAATAATATTCCGCTCTTTTCATAGCGGTATCATGATCAATATTCGGTTGCCATTCCAAAAACCAATGTGCAATTCCATGCAATATTTCTTCTTTTTCATACAAATTCCCGTTTTCATCCACGCAAAAATCACAATAATTTTCTTTTTTACTTTTATTTTCTTCGGTAATCGGCGCTCCGCAAGAATAACAAAATTTCATTTTTTTCTCCTTAAATATCTTTTTATTAAAACATCTTAGCTATCATTTGAATTATTTTGTCTATTTTTATCACTTTAAAGTCGGTATTTGTTTTTTGAGATACAAAAACGTTTTTGTAACCCAACTTAGTAGCTTCTTTTATTCTTTTTTCCATTTGCGATACTTTTCGAACTTCACCGGATAAACCCACCTCGCCTATAAAAACCGAATTACTTTTTATCGGCACTTCTTTGATACTTGATATTATTGACGCCACTATCGCCAAATCCAAAGAAGGTTCCACTACCTTAATTCCTCCCGTGATATTTAAAAATACGTCCTTTTGCCTTAGATTTATTCCCACGTTCTTTTCCAAAATTGCTATCAAAAGAGATAATTTTTTTTGATCTATGCCTAATGCCACTCTTTGCGAAACTCCGTAATTAGATTGTGTTATCAAAGTTTGAACCTCCACCAAAAACGCTCGACTTCCTTCCATAATACAGCCCACCGATGAACCTATTGCATTTCTATCGGAATATAAAAATAAAGAGGACGGATTTTTTACTTCATGCAAACCGTTTTCTTTCATCTCAAAGATACCGATTTCATTTGTGGACCCGAATCTGTTTTTTGTGGAACGCAAAATTTTATAATTGTCATTAAGATCACGTTCAAAATACAATACCGTATCCACGATGTGTTCAATTATTTTAGGACCGGCTACTATTCCCTCTTTTGTAATATG
>CAZUGB010000166.1:0-16124 GCA_964619925.1 uncultured Candidatus Cloacimonadota bacterium | reverse complement strand
GTAAGCGATACTTCCATCATTTTACTCGGGAGAACATAAGCATCTGGCATATTTATATTACCCAATACACCATAAGGTATTGAAACCAGTGCTGTTGCTGCTAACATAACAGCTAAAATAATCAAAAGAAGTTTTTGCATCACAACCTCCATTTTTTTTCGAATTATGTGTCATAGTAACTTATCAGAAATTGACAGTTATTCCGTCAAGATTTTTTTTGTTTATATGAAAAAAAATAAATTTCTATTAGGCAAAGACGGTGAAACATTAGCTGAAAAGTACCTAAAAAATATCGGTATGAAGATAATTGCTAAAAACTACCATACCTCGTTGGGAGAAATAGACTTGGTAGCAATAGACAAAAAAGAAATAGTTTTTATTGAAGTAAAAACCAGAACCAAATCCATAGAAAATGCCAAATCAAGTATTTCATACAAAAAACAGCAAAAAATTAAAATGAGTGCTAATATTTTTTTAACCAAACATGAAAATCTACAAGATATGTTTACCCGTTTTGATGTTATTTTGATTTTAGCGAACAAAAACAATTACTACATAAAACATATTAAAGATGCATTCAGGTGATTTTATTTACTCCAAATCATTCATATCAAATTCTTCACCAACATAAATTTTCCAATTCGGGTAAGAAGTTTCGGTAGGATCATTTCTTGAATAAATTAGTCTGAAACTGCCGCTTGATTGAATATCAAAGAAAATATAAGTTTGATCCCTACCCGATTTATATTGCCAAACAACGTAATATTTAAAGGGATATTTGGAAGATGAATCCGTTCGGTATTTCTTTTTAAAATCAGGTTCACCATATTTAATATATATTCTCCCCCTATCGGTCTTCCAACCTTTTATAAAATATGAGAAATTTTCATTGGCATAGTTTATTCTTTTTTTTATCAGCTCCAAAAATTCATTCTGCTCGGTTGCGGGATTAGGGTCATGAGTTCGCCAAAATTTGGAAATAAAATTATTTTTACTTTTCTCATCTTTAAGACTTCTTAATATTTTTTTTTGACTGGAATTTAAGAAATATCTTACCAATGCAACATCATCCTTAATATTATAAAAAACCAATTGTTCTTTGATACGCTTTTCTTTTATAATAAAAAATGATTGTCTTCTAATCGATTTTCCCGTATTTAAATTTTTCATATCAAAAATCAATTTATAATAACCGGGTTTAAAATTTGTAATAGGAAGCGTATATAACATTTTATTTATTCCTTCGGGTAGTCCGGTTAATTCTTTTACCTTTTTACTATAAATTATCGAGTCATTAGAAACTACTTCCAAATTTGAACGAAAATTATTTTCGTTATTTTGATAAACTTCATAGTAAATATAAATCGGATTTTGAGTTACTTTATCAAATACATGATTTTGATTGCCGAGATAAAGATAATCCCCTCGTTTAAAATTTTTCATATAATCGGTAGTATCCTTTTTTGCAATATAATCCAATTCCAAATCACTAAGAAAGTCGTTCGGTTCCAGATTTATTAATTCTTTTTCAAAAACCAGCGAATCCTTTTTAACCATATCAACAAAGGTGAGTTTTAATGTAAATCCGGGTTTGGATAAAGAAAAATGTAATTTATCCTGATATGAAAAATCTTCGCTATCAATCACGTTGTTTGTCTCCAAAAGTTGTCTTAATAAAGGTTTTGTAAATACTACGTTACCGTTTTTTATCAAACTCAGTTTAATTTTTATCAATGCTCTGTACCCCTTTTCAATACGTTGAAAAGATAACTGATTATATGGTATCTGATAAGCTATCTCAAATTTTGTATGATTTTTTACGTCTTTAAATCTGTTTACATCCACAAACACATTGATTTTTGCATTTCCGTAAGAAAATATCGATAATAAGGTAATTATTATAAACAAAACTTTTTTCATTTTAACTCCTAAAATTATAACATATTAAAATTTCTAACTTTCAGATTTTTTTTGGATATTTTTTTTAACATATTCAGTAATGAATTTTCAGGAAAAACTTTTTTATCTTTTATTTTTACTTGCAATCTTTCGTAGGTATCAGTTTTAAAATTTAGCACAACGGAAAATTCGCCCGGATATTTTGTTATTTCAGAGCTTAATTGTTTTGCTATTTCTGTATTTATAAGGTCTTTCGACATATTTATTTCCAATTCACCCGATAATTTATTTTTCAAATTTTTAAAAGGAATGATTTCGTCTGTTTCGATTTCCAATACGGGCGATTCTTCCGCTTTAAAATCCGATTTTCTACCCACCACATAATAAACGGCTCCCTCTTTCAAATCGGAAATGTATTTTTCATAATTATCGCCTCTGATAAAAATATTAAAAATCCCATGCAAATCTTCCATTTTTATTATGGCGTAAGATTTCTTTTTTCTATTCATTTTTTTGGTTATGGAAACGATTAGTCCCACTATGTAAGTTTTTTGCAAAGAACTATCGAATGTCTTGAAATTTTTTGAATTTATGTTTGCAAATAATTTGATAAAATCTCGGTATTCGTCCAAAGGATGACCGGAAAAATAAAATCCCAAATATTCTCTTTCTTTAATCAATTTATACATTCTATCCCAATTTTTAATTTTTGGTAGTTTTGGCATAAATTCGTTAGGATCTTCGGCTTCCAATTCGCTAAAAAGGGTCAACTGGGCTTTTTGCTTTTCCCTCTGGATATTATTACCGTATTTTAAAGCCATCTCAATTGATGCAAATTTTTCGGCTCTATTCCCTTCCAAATCATCCAAAGCTCCCGCGTATATCAAACTTTCCAATACTCCCTTATTAACAACTTGCAAATCCACTCTGGAACAAAAGTCAAAAATATTTTTATATTTCTCTCCTTTTCTTTCTTTTATTATGGATGTAATTGCGGTGCTTCCCACATTTTTAATCGCTTTAAGACCATATATTATGCTGTTGCCTTTAATCGTAAATTCATAATCACTTTCATTTACATTCGGCGGAACAACATTTAAATTCATTTTTTTACATACAGCTAAGAAATTTGATATCTTGTCGGTATCTTCTTCCAAAGATAGTATAGCCGCCATAAATTCTATAGGATAATGTGCCTTTAAATAAGCCGTTTGATAAGACACAAAGGCATATGCGGCGGCGTGGCTTTTATTGAAAGCATAATTTGCAAATTCCTGCCAATCTTTCCAAATTTTTCGAGCTATTTCCTCTTTTACACCGTTCTTTTTGGCACCTTCGATAAATTTATCTTCAAGTTTATCCAACTGATCTTTTTTCTTTTTACTAATTGCTTTACGCAAAGCACTGGCTTCGGAACTCGTAAATCCGCTCATTAATTTGGCTATATTCATCACCTGTTCCTGATAAACCGTAATACCGTAAGTTTCTTTTAATACGCCTTCTAATATAGGATGATCGTATGTAATAACTTCCTTACCGTGCTTTCTATCGATGAAATTTTTAATGAATTTCATTGGACCGGGACGATATAAAGCCACCATAGCAATAAGATCTTCAAATCTATTCGGTTTTAAGTTAATCAAGCTTGATTTCATTCCTTTCGATTCAAATTGAAAAATTCCGTCGGTTTCGGCATTTGAATATATTTCGTATGTTTTTTTATCATCAAGAGGTATGTTATCAATATCCAAATCTATGTTTTTCGTTTGCTTTATCAATTTTAAAGTTTTATCTATTTGCGTTAAAGTTTTTAATCCGAGGAAATCCATTTTAAGCATTTTTAATTGTTCCAATTTTTTACCGTCAAATTGAACAAGAACAATAGGTTCTTTACCCTTTTGTTTACTAATTGCCAACGGAACAAATTTTTTCAAATCATCAGGTGCTATCACCACTCCCGCCGCATGAACTCCTATCTGACGAATTAGACCTTCCAATGACATACTGAATTTAAGAACCTTTTTCAACGTTTCGGAAGAATTCATTTTTTTCCTAAAATCGGGATAGGTTTGTATTGCTTCTTCCAGAGACATTTTGGGATCTAAAATTAATTTTGTGATTTCATTTGCCTCGGATGCGGAGACCTTTAAGGCTCTTGCCACGTCCTTGAGGGCAACTTTTGCTCCGAGTGTATTAAAGGTAATTATTTGTGCCACTTTTTCATCACCGTATTTTTCTCTGATGTAATCAATTACACTAGCTCTGCCTTCGGCACAAAAATCTATATCGATATCGGGCATTCCCACACGTCCCGGATCTAAAAAACGTTCAAACAAAAGATTATATTTTAGGGGATCGATACGGGTAATATCAATAAGATAAGAGATAATACTACCGGCTGCCGAGCCTCTACCGGGACCTACGGGCACTTTCATTTTCCTTGCCATTTGAATAAAATCCCGCACCACAAGGAAATATTCGTTAAATCCCATTGAATTGATTATTTTTAATTCGTATTCTATTCTATCTTTTATTTCATCGGTTATTTTTCCGTATTTTTGTTTTGCACCTTCATAAACCAGATATTTTAAATATTCAAAATTATTTTCAAAATTTTCGGGTGGATTGATTTTGGGAAAAAGAAATTTATCGAATTTTAATTCCACATCGATTTGATCTGCAATTTTTATGGTATTTTCATAGGCTTCGTCAAGTCCGGGAAACAATTGCCGCATCTCTTCTTCATTTTTAAAATACAAATCTTTTGTAAGATACCTCATTCTGGTGGGATCATCAAAATCTTTACCCGTTTGAATTGCCAAAAGTATATCGTGAGCTTCCCAATCTTCTTTGTTCAGATAATGACTATCATTGGTAACAACCAATGGCGTATCGGTTTTTTTTGCCAGTTCGATTACTTTTTGCATCGCATATTCTTCGTCTTCCAAGCCATGGTTTTGAATTTCAAGATAAAATCTTTCGGGAAAAATACTTTTGTATTCCATCAATGCATTATAAGCTTCTTCGTCCTTGTTGTTCAATAAAAGATTAGGTACCTCACCTTGAACACAGGCGGAAAGAGCAATGATACCTTCGGAATACTTTTTTAAGATAGCCTTATCCAATCTTGGTTTCATATAAAAGCCATCAATAAAAGAAATTGAAGACAGCTTCATAAGGTTATGCAGTCCCGTTTGATTCTTTGCCAAAAGTATCAAATGATATCTTCTGTTTTTTTTGTGTTTATCGTTATAGATACTGCCGTTTATAATATATGCTTCTATTCCTAAAATCGGCTTTATTCCCTGTTTTTTTCCCTCATTATAAAAATCGATCAAACCGTATAAATTTCCATGATCGGTAATTGCCACCGCAGGCATATTATATTGTTTAGCCTTTTGAAACAGTTGTTTTATTTTACATGCTCCGTCTAATATACTGTATTGAGTGTGATTATGCAGATGAACAAAAGCCATTATCCATACCCCGAAAACTTTTTTCGCATATTTTTTCCGATATATTATTATGTCAATTTTGTTTGATATTTTTTTTAAAATCCTTTGATATAGCCTATTTTATTGGATAATCACCTTTTTGATTTTTAATCGTTGACAGTAAAATGACAAATTTAAATTTTCGCAAAAAAAATAAAAAAAGGAGTAAAAAATGAGCTTAAAATACGGAAAAGTTGATAGCCAAACAGCTATGGAATTGGAAAACAAATACGGTGCGCATAACTATCATCCGCTACCTGTGGTTATAGCAAAAGGAGAAGGTGCATACGTTTGGGATCCCGAGGGCAACAAATATTATGACTTTTTATCCGCTTATTCTGCGGTTAACCAAGGTCATTGTCATCCCAAAATTATTAACGCTTTAATAGATCAAGCCAGAACACTCACGCTTACCTCAAGAGCATTTTTTAATAATAAATTAGGTGAATATGAAAAATATATTACGGAGTTTTTCGGCTACGATATGGTTCTTCCTATGAATACGGGAGCCGAAGCCGTGGAAACAGCCATGAAACTTTCAAGAAAATGGGGATACGAAAAAAAAGGAATTCCGGAAAACGAAGCAATAATCATTTTCGCCGAGGGTAATTTTCACGGAAGAACGATAGCAATAATTTCGGCATCCACAGATCCGACATGCAAAAAAGGTTTCGGTCCTTATGTGCCGGGAATAGAAACCATACCATATAATGATACCGATGCATTGGGAAAGATTTTAAAAGAAAAGGGCGATAAAGTTTGCGCTTTTATCGTTGAACCTATTCAAGGTGAAGCGGGTGTAATGGTTCCCGACGATGATTATATAAAAAAATCTTATGATATTTGCAAAAAGCATAACGTATTATTCGTAGCGGATGAAGTTCAAACAGGCATTGCAAGAACCGGAAAATTGCTTTGCAGTGATTATTCGGGCATAAAACCGGATGTTTTGATTTTAGGAAAAGCTTTATCCGGCGGAGTATTACCGATTTCCGCGGTATTAGCCGACAAAGATATTATGCTTGTGATAAAACCCGGCGAACACGGTTCTACCTTTGGAGGTTTCCCTCTCGCATGTTCGGTTGCAATAGCGGCTTTGGAAGTGGTTAAAGAAGAAAATCTTGCCGAGAGAGCATTCAACTTGGGTAAAATATTCAGAGAAAAACTCTCCGAAATAAAATCTCCCTTTATCGAACAAGTTAGAGGAAAAGGTTTATTAAACGCCATAGTTATCAAGCCCCAAAATGGTATAGAAGCGTGGGATGTTTGTGTGAAATTAAAAGAAAACGGACTTTTGGCAAAACCTACCCACAGACACATTATCAGATTTGCCCCACCTTTGATAATAACCGAAAATCAACTTTACGAAGCAATAGATATAATTAAAAAAACATTAAAGGAATTGGAAAAATAAATTCCAAGAGAATATAATTAGGCATCCTAAATTTTTCGGGATGCCTTTTTTTGTTTACGTACTACACCCATTATCTTTATACACCACAATTTTTTACAACAGTCGATTATTTATGATTGACACAATAAAAGCCTCAAAATTTTATGAACAATCAAACCTTTCGGAAGGAATTAGTTATGAATATAATACAAAACAAAACAGGTTGGATAGAAGTTATCTGCGGGAGTATGTTTAGCGGCAAAACCGAAGAATTGATAAAAAGAATAAACCGAGCTAAATATGCCAAACAAAAGATTCAGGCATTCAAGCCCGCTATCGACGACAGATACGACAAAGATTATATCGTATCTCACAGCCAATTAAAAACCTTATCCAAACCCGTATCGGACATCAATGAAGTTTTGGATATGGTCGATGATGATACCGATGTGGTTGCAATTGACGAAGCTCAATTTTTTTCCAATGATATTTTGGATGTATGCAACAAACTTGCCGATAGCGGCAAAAGAGTAATTGTAGCCGGTTTGGATCAGGATTATAGAGGTAAACCTTTCGGTCCTATGCCGTTTCTTATGGCAATAGCGGAATATGTTACCAAAAACTTGGCAATTTGTGTAAAATGCGGAAATCCTGCAAACCGAACACAAAGATTGGTTCATAATGATAAAACCATATTGGTGGGAACAACCGATATTTATGAAGCAAGATGTAGAAATTGTCATGAGGTGATTGATTAAATGTATGTTATAGCAAAATTAATCGATATTTATATCATTCTAATTGTAATCAGAGCATTATTGTCTTGGTTCCCCATAGATTACTACAATCCTTTGATTGTAGCGTTAAGAAATATCACGGAACCGGTTTTGCGTCCCATAAGAAGGTTAATTCCCATGCGAGGAATAGATTTTTCACCGTTTATAGCTATCATTATTTTAGAAATTATAAGAAATATTTTGGCAGGAGGATAAATGCTACAAAAAATCAAAGAAGCATCCGATTATATCAAAAATAAAGTTTCTCAAAAACCGGAATTAGGATTGATTTTGGGAACGGGATTAAATTCGCTTACGGATGTTTTATCGGAAACAATGGAAATTTCATACAAAGAAATACCCCACTTCAAAGAATCAACCGCACCTTCGCACACGGGTAAGTTGGTTTTCGGCAAATTATATGACAAATACGTTGTTTTTATGCAAGGAAGACTTCATTATTACGAAGGTTATTCAATGCAAGATATTACATTTCCCATTAGAGTATTAAAAGAACTGGGAATAAAAATTTTGATTGTTACAAATGCGGCGGGTAGTTTAAATGAAAATATGGTTCCGGGAGATGTGGTTTTATTGAACAATCACATTAATTTTATGGGAGATAGTCCGTTAAGAGGAAAAAATTACCCCGAACTGGGTGAAAGATTTCCCAGTATGCACGAGCCTTATGATAATAACCTTATTAAAATGGCAAAAGATATTGCAAAAGAAAACGATTTTGAGATAAAAGAAGGTGTTTATATCGCTGTGGCAGGACCAAATTTGGAAACAAAATCGGAATCGCTTATGCTTGCGGGTTTCGGAGCCGATCTTGTGGGAATGTCCACCGTACCGGAAGTTATCGTGGCAATTCATAGCGGATTAAGAGTTTTGGGAATGTCCGTCGTAACAAACCTTAGCAACATTTTTCACAGCAAACCGCATTCACAGGAAGAAATTAGAGAAAACGCTTTAAAAGCCAAGAAAATACTTCAAACAATAATTTTGGAAATCATAAAAAAAATCTAAGGAGATAAATAAGATGAGAAAAATCTTAACACCCGAGGAAATTGAAAAATACAAACAACAGCTTCTTAACGAAAGAAACGAAACCGAAAAATTAATAAAAGACATCACGGAATTGCAAAAGAAAAACGGCGAAAAAGGTGCCACTTCTCCATATTCGTTACATCAGGCTGATACGGCGGCAGATACCACATTGGCGGAAAGAAGAGCATTTTATATGGATAACGAAATAAAAAAACTAAAAGAAATCAATTATGCTCTAAAAAAAATCTACGACGGTGATTTCGGTATTTGTGAAATGTGTGGAAAACCTATCCAAACAAGAAGACTTGACGTGATACCCTATGCTCATTTTTGTATTGAATGTGAAACAAAAGAAGAGCAAAAAAGACACAGAAGACATTAATGAACAGACTAAAATATCTTTGGATAACCTTTGCGGTTGTCCTACTGGATCAAATATCCAAATATGAGATAAAAAAGATAATCGGTTACGGAAATACCATAAAAATAACTGAAAAATTTCTGTGGCTAACGAATATCACAAATCACGGAGCGGCTTTCAGTTTTAGTATAGGCTCCGACAGTACGAACAGAATTTTCTTTATTGTGCTTTCCATAATTACCATATTTATTGTTTTTTATTTGGCATTAAAGACAAAATCAAAACTTGAAATCATCGCTTTTTTTCTTATTCTCGGCGGTGCATTTGGAAATTTAATTGACAGAATTGTGCAAGGTGGAGTTACGGATTTCATCTGGGTTGATTTTCCTAATTTCATTATGGATCGTTGGCCTGTGTTTAATATTGCCGATAGCTCCATATTTATTGCTTTGTGTTTGATAATGATAAAAATGTTATTTTTTACTGAAGAAACGGAGGTTAAATGAAAAAACCTATTTTTATCCTTTTGATAGGACTGATTTTTACTCATGTTTTAATGGCTCAAGCTACCGATCTGTTCTTTTCCGAATATATTGAAGGCTCGGCAAACAATAAAGCCATTGAAATATATAACGGAACCGGCTCGGATATTGATTTATCCGATTATATTATTAAAAAAGCCACTAACGGTCAAGGCTGGACTACAAACAATTTCACATTCCCCGAAAATTCCATTATTCCCTCGTATGATGTTTGGGTAATTGCCAACGAAGGTGCTTCAACTACTATTTTAAATAAAGCCGATACCGTTTTGCCTTATAACGAATACAATTATTTGATGGCTTTTAACGGCGATGATGCCTTGGGATTGTTTAAAACAAACGGAAAAGATGAAATTTTATTAGATATTATCGGAACACCCGACCAAGATCCCGGTACCGCTTGGGATGTGGCAGGTATTACCGAAGCTACAAAAGATCATACGCTTATAAGAAAACCTTCCGTTACACAAGGAAATACCGATTGGACAGCTTCCGCCGGAACAAATTCCGACAACTCGGAATGGATTATTCATGATATTGATTATTTTTCCGATTTGGGTCAACACACTTTTAACGGCGCTCCGGACGATACACCGCCTACCATTATTTCCGTTACAGCCACTTCGGAAACTTCCGTTGAAGTTGTTTTTTCCGAACCGATTAACGAAGATACGGCAAATAATGTGCTAAATTATCAAATAGAGAATCTTCCCGTTAATGCCGCCACACTTCAAACAGACGAAATCACCGTTGTGCTTCAAACGGAAAATCAAACGGAAAATGCGGAATACACTCTAATCGTGAATAATATTAAGGATTTAGCCGGTAATACAATCGCACAAAACACTTCGGTTAATTTTACCGGTTTCGTATCACCCTATACCCCTATTGCCGATATACAAAATAATCTTAGTCAATATCAGGGGCAACAGGTTTTGATAAAAGGTATAATAACCATAGCGGCAGGCGCATTAAGAAACGATATGCTCACCGCTTTTATTCAGGATAATTCAGGAAGAGGTATAGAAATTTTCGATTACGATGTTACTCCACAATATCTTACGGATTTCGCCAGAGGAAACGAGGTGGAAATTCAGGGAACAATTGACGATTATAACCAAGTTACAGAGATAAAAAACTTTACTTATACCGTTTTATCAACGGGAAATGAACTTCCTTATCTAAAACTTCAAATCAGTGAAATTAACGACTTGAACCTTGAAGGCACCTTCATCAGAACAACAGGCGTGGTTACGGACAATTATTATGCCGGAGGCGGAACAAATATCGTAATTTCCGATACTCAGGATCCCGAACATACGGTACCCATTAGAATTTGGGACACCACAGGTATCATTACGGATGAATTTGAATTGGGTTATATATTACAAGTTCAAGGTGTTGCAACCATTTACAATAATAACATTCAATTAACTCCCGGAAATCAACTTGATCTTACCGAAGGCAATCTAAATCCGTATGATTTTCTTATTTTGGATCCGGAACATCCCCAAGCGGGTACCGATTTGAAACTTACGTTCAATAACGAAAATCATCATTACGATTCGGTAACCATTTATTGGAAAACCAATAAAGATTTAACATATTACGCAAAACAAATGGAAAGCTCGGCGGAAAATACGGAATTTTATTACACATTTCAATCACCCAAAGCCGGAACGAAATATTCCATATATTTTGAAACATTGGAAGATACCGTTAAAACAATTTTCCCGGATGATGCACCGGAAAAACCTATCAATATAGAAATTCCTTCCACAAAATTAATTGCAAAAATCACTATTCCTCCCAAACCTTTCAATCCTCATATAGGAGAATTATTTCCCATTGAAATTTCAGGAGAAAACGGTGACAAAGCCATTGTAAGAATATTTAATAGTGAAGGGAAACTGAAAACAACTCTTTACAACGGAATTATTTTATCAAATTCGGGAATTGTTCATCTGAATTGGGATGGAAAAGATAAAAATTATAATATCTTACCTATTGGTTTGTATATTATTCACTTGGAAGTTATAGACAGAAATACGGGAAAATCCAAAACCGATAAAGCTCCGATTGTAATCGGAACATATTTGAATTAAGGCGGTAAAAAATGAAAAAATTAATTATCACAGCGGTTATATTCATACTTTCTATTTCCCTTTTTGCAAGTTTTAATGATTATGAACCCTCCGTAAGAGCAAGAGGAATAGGTGGAGCATATACCACATTATCGGACGAATCGGACGGAATTTTTTACAATCCGGCAGGATTTAATCTATCGGGAAACACCATTAATTTAAGCTCGGCTCATCTTTACGGTGAAAGTTTTATAACACTCTATGTAGCATCCTTTTCTGCCAATCTTCCCAAAAAACTCGGTACAATAGGTCTCGGTTTAAAATCTTTAGACGTAACTTACTTGGATGTAAATCTTACTTCCGAAAAGCAATATTCTCTCGGTCATAGCATTTGTATTATGAATGATATTCATTCGAGATTGTATTTCGGTTATTCATTAAACTTTTATAATCTTGCCATAGATACCTTCGGTAGTGACAATACTTTCGGATTAAATGTAGGAGCATTGGCAATATTGCACCAACGAACCCGCTTGGGATTTTCGATCTCCAATATTAATAATCCCAAAATAGGCAAAGATAACGACGAGGATCTTCCTCAAAAATTCGCCGTGGGAATTTCTTATATCCCATACGAAGGTACCGTTACGGCAATTGATATTAAAAAAGGATTCGGAGAACCGACCGAAATTCACGCAGGTGCCGAAGTTAAACTTCATAAGATGTTCTATTTACGAGCAGGTATAAGAAACGAACCCGTTAGTTTTTCTATGGGTTTCAGATTTACACTATACAATGTTAATATTGACTACGCTTTTAATTCTCATTCGGAATTAGGCGGAACTCATCATTTTGGAATCGGGTATAAGTTTTAAATTCATTCTTAATACTCCTCCTTCTAACCTTGAGAAAGTATCACAAGTTGATACTTTCTCATTTTTTTTGCAAAAAAAAACCGGAGAAAACTCTCCGGCTAGAAAATATTATTATTTTATTATTTTGCAACAATACTAACCAATTTTTTGGGAACCACTATGATTTTTTTTATTTCCTTACCTTCCAAATGTTTTTTCACATTTTCGAGTTCAAGAGCCATCTTTTTTATTTCTTCCATATCGGTATCAACGGAAACGGTTAATTTTCCTCTTATTTTTCCCATGATTTGAATTACATAAACAACTTCATCTTTGATGAGATATTTTTCATTATATTTCGGGAAACCCACTTCGTGGAGAAGTTTATTATCATTTTGAATCATCTCCCATAATTCTTCGCTGATATGAGGTGCAAAAACATACATAAGCTGAGGTATTACCGCACATGCCTTTGCAAAAACTCCCTTATCGTTATCGTTCAATTTTTCCGGTTCATTCACCGAATAGATATTATTAAGATGCTCCATAACGCTGGCGATAGCCGTATTAAATTGCATTCTGTTTTCTATATCTTCAATAACCTTTTTTATGGTATGATGTGTGCTAAAACGCAGTTTTTTTAATTTTTCGGGATTATCTTCGCCGAAATCTTTATATTTTTTTATCAAATCAATGTGTTTATCAAAAATTCTCCAAAGTCTGTTTAAAAATCTAAACGTACCTTTCACGCCTTCGTCACTCCACTCCACATCTTTTTCGGGAGGTGAAGCAAAAAGCATAAAGGTTCTCACCGTATCGGCTCCGTATCTGTCGATAATATACTTGGGATCTACCACATTACCTTTCGATTTGCTCATTTTGGCACCGTCTTTTGTAACCATACCTTGTGTAAGAAGTCTTGCAAAAGGCTCGTTTGATTCTACCAATCCGATATCTCGCATAAACTTATGGAAAAATCTGGCATACAATAGATGCATACAGGCATGTTCAATTCCACCTATATATTGATCAACGGGCAACCATTTTTCGGCTTTATCTTTGGCAAAAGGTTGTTTGTCATTTTTCGGGTCGGCATATCTTGCATAATACCAAGAGCTATCTACAAACGTATCCATTGTGTCGGTTTCTCTTCGAGCGTCTCTACCGCATTTTGGACATTTTACGTTTACCCATTCTTTTACGGAAAGCAGGGGATTTTGTGTTGTTTTTCCCACTTGCACATTTTCGGGAAGTTTCACAGGCAAATCTTCATCGGGAACTAAAACCGTTCCGCAATGTTCACAATAAATAACCGGAATGGGATTTCCCCAATATCTTTGTCTGGAAATACCCCAATCTCTCAAACGATAAGTAATGGATTCTTTGCCTATTCCTTTTTCTTCCATCCATTTTGTAATTTCTTTTTTTGCAACTTCACTTTCCATACCGTTAAACTGAGCGGAATTTACCAATATTCCGGGTTCGGTGTATGCTTGATTCATTTCGTTTAATACAAGTTTTTTATCTTTCGGTGAGATAACTATTTTCATAGGAATATCATATTTTTTTGCAAATTCAAAATCCCTTTGATCATGTGTGGGAACAGCCATAACCGCACCTGTGCCATAATCCATTATAACGTAATTGGTAATCCAAATCTGTACCTTTTCGCCGTTTACGGGATTTATAGCATATTTACCTGAAAAAATTCCTTCTTTTTCGGAATCCTCGGATGTTCTTTGAATTTTGTCGGTATTAATAACTTTTTCGCAGAATTTTTTCATTTTTGAATCTTCCGGTTCAGCATCCAACCACTTTTTAACGAGAGGGTGTTCGGGCGGTAATGCCATAAAAGTACAGCCGAAAATTGTATCGGGTCGCGTTGTAAATACTTTAATAATATCTTCGCCGTTTTCCAGTTTAAAAAATATTTCCGTACCGTAACTTTTACCTATCCAATTAATTTGCATGGTTTTCACTCTATCCGGCCAATCAATTACGTCGGAAAAATCCAATAATTCTTCTGCGTATTCGGTAATTTTAAAGAACCATTGTTCCAGTTCTTTTTGTCTTACGGGTGTGTGACAACGCCAGCATTTACCGTTTTCCACCTGTTCATTTGCCAGCACCGTTTGACACTCGTCACACCAATTAACAAACGAAGATTTTTTGTATGCCAACCCTTTTTCATACATTTTTTTAAAAAACCACTGCCCCCACTTGTAATACTCGGGTACGGACGTATTTACTTCTCTTTCCCAATCGAAACCAAAGCCCATCATATCAAATTGCTTTTTCATAGCTTCGATATTTTGTTTTGTAGTAATTCCGGGATGTGTGTTATGCTTTATGGCAAAGTTTTCCGCCGGCATACCGAAAGCATCAAACCCCATAGGTTGCATTACGTTGTAACCTTTCATCATCATATATCTGGAAATGGCATCTCCTATCGAATAGTTGGAAACGTGTCCCATATGAAGAACTCCCGAAGGATAAGGAAACATTGAAAGCACATAATAATTCGGTTTTTCGGAATCGTCGGAAACATTAAAAATCTTTTTGTCTTTCCAAATTTTTTGCCATTTTTTTTCTATTTTTTCAAATGGATATTCCATAATTATTTACTCCTACTTTTAGATTTATTTTAGCACCTAATTTTATAACAATTTGGAACAGAAACAATAAACTCGGTTTTTTGGTCAATGATTTTCTGTTCTTTTCACGGTAATTCATCAGGAAAGAGGTACAATGTATTAGATGATGAAAAAAAATAATGAGAGATGTATATTGATTTATCCTTATCTTTCCTTTCGCTATTCTTTTTGCAAAATAAAATGATTTTAAAAGTCTTTCGAAATGAAATCCGAAATCAAATCCGTAACAAATTATCCTGAGCATCCAATAAAAAATTTGACATAATAACACGATATTTTTTGAGAAATATAAAAATTCCGGAGGTAAAAATGAATTGCTATGAGCTGATTGTAAAAGGAAGAGTTCAAGGTGTGGGTTATAGATACTTCACTTCTCACAAAGCCACGGAATATAACCTGAAAGGATATGTAAAAAATTTATACAACGGAGATGTAAAAATTATTGTGCAAGGAACAGAAAAAGATATAAATAATTTTATCGGCGAATTAAAAGTAGGACCACCGGCGGCGATTGTGGAAAATATAATAAAAACCGAAATAGAAAACTGTAAACAATACAAAAATTTTTCCGTTAAATTTTGATGAAAAGATTTTTTTTTATTACCATTATTGCCCTTTTTCTCTTTTCTTGCGGTTTAATAGCACCCAATCCGCTTTATCGCAATAAAATACCGAAATATTACTACGTAAAAAAAGGTGACACTCTTAATAAAATCTCCGCTCAATTCGATATACCCGTTTCAAAAATAAAAGAATATAATAATTTAAAAACGGATACCATTTTTATCGGACAAAAACTTTATTTTACCAAGGCAACAAACAGATTCAATTATTACGTAACCAAAAAGAAAATTCCCGAAAAAGGTTAACACATAGTAAAAAAAGGAGAAACCCTACCGATTATCGCAATTAAATATGATATTCCTCTGCAAGAATTAATGGACTACAATAATTTATCTTCATTCAAGGTAGAAGAAGGTAAAAAAAACGGAGACAAAATGATATTAGTAACTTCTG
>CAZUGB010000165.1:0-6270 GCA_964619925.1 uncultured Candidatus Cloacimonadota bacterium | reverse complement strand
AAAGAATGTGATGTGTCGCTAATCAGCTAAGTCATAAATAAATTTCATTTCCTTTGTGGTGAAAAGTTCTAACTCATCCCCTGCCCTTTTCTTTGCAAAAAAGAAGAGAGCAATTATTCCCCCTCTTTACCAAAGAGGGGGATAGGGGGAGTTCAAAATATTCGGAATAAACCGTCTAAAAAAATATACTTGACGAAAAAAAGGTTAAATAGGAATTAAATTTAAAAAATTAGAAAATGGAGTGGACTAAATGATAAAGGTAATTTCTGAAAAATGTACAGGTTGTAGTTTATGTATAAAATCTTGTGCTTATGATGCTATTAAAATCGTAGAGAAAAAAGCGATTATTGATTTGGATAAATGTGTACTTTGCGGAGCTTGTGTTACCGCTTGTCCTTTTGATGCAATTGTTATTTCAAAATCAGAAGAACCGCAAATAGACCGTTCCCAATACAAAGGTGTGTTTGTTTTTGCAGAACAAAAAAATAATGAAATTGCACCGGTGGTTTTTGAGCTTCTTGGAAAAGGTCGAGAGTTGGCTGATACTCTGAAAACGGATTTAACTGCTGTTTTATTAGGATATAATGTTAACGAATTAGCAAATGAATTAATTGCTTTCGGTGCGGATAAAGTAATAGTTGCCAATGATGAAAAATTAAAAGATTTTATAGATTCCACTTATACAAAAGCATTCACGGATATTATTGCCAAATATAAACCGGAAATTGTCCTTGCAGGCGCTACTGTTACGGGAAGATCTTTTATTCCGAGAGTAGCGGTAGAATTAAAAACGGGTCTAACAGCAGATTGTACAGGTTTGGAAATTGATCCCGAATCAAAACATCTATTACAAACTCGTCCTGCTTTCGGCGGAAACATTATGGCTACTATCCTTACACCCAATCACCTTCCTCAAATGGCTACGGTTCGTCATAAAGTAATGGATCCTCTTCCCAGAGATGATGATAGAAAAGGTGAAATCATAGAAGAAAAAATTGATTTTTCAAAGATGGAGTTAAAATCCGAATATAAAGGTTTTGTAAAAGATACTTCCCAAACCGTTAATCTTACGGAAGCCGATATTGTGGTATCAGGAGGTAGAGGTCTTAAAAAAGGTGAAAATTTCCAATTGCTTCATGATTTTGCGCAAAAGATTTCCGCAGCAGTAGGTGCTTCCAGAGCTGCTGTGGATGCCGAATGGATTCCTTATCCTCATCAAATCGGTCAAACCGGTAAAACAATTAAACCTAAAATCTATATAGCTTGCGGGATTTCCGGCGCTATTCAACATCTTGCGGGAATGCAAAATTCAGATTATATCATAGCTATAAATAAAGATCCCGATGCTCCTATTTTCAAAGTTGCCGATCTCGGGCTTGTAGGCGATTTATTTGAAATCCTTCCACTCGTTATGAAAAAATTAGGATAGTTTTTCAGCAATAGGAATTGGGATGAAAATTTTAGTTGATGATATAGTTTTTGATTCACATCATATTGAAAAAAAAGGAAAAATCAAAATCAAAAGTGATTTCCTAAAAGATGATATACATATTCCCGATTCCGTTGCATATCCGCCTTTTATAAACAGTCATGATCATTTGGTAGGAAATTGGTATCCCCGAACAGGTGATAATCGCCCGTATGCTTCGTCCGATATTTGGATAGAAGATATGAAATATTCCAAACCCTATCTTGAAAGAAATAAGGTATGGATTAATGACGGAAAATTCGATTTATGCAAAGGGAATGCATATCTTTTAACTTCACTTGGGATTTATAAAAATATCTTTTCGGGGTGCAATGTAGTCCAAGACCATGTTTCAAAGCAAAATGACAAATATTATGAAAGTTTTCCGATTTTTGTAATAAAAGATTATGCTCAGTGTCATTCCATAAGTGTTGGCAATTGGTGGGGTGATAAAACAGCCGAAGAGGAAATGGAAGACAGTCAGGGCAAGATGCCTTTTATACTGCATTTGGCAGAGGGTACCGATAAAAAAGCAAAAGAAGATTTTACAAAACTGAAAAAAAGAAATTTGCTTAGACACAACACCGTAATGGTACACGCTATTGCTTTAACCGAAGAAGAAATAAAAGAAACCGCCGAAGTGGGTGCAAGTATTTGTTGGTGTCCGGAATCAAACGAATTTCTTATAGGAAAATCCATTGATGTTCCCGCATGCCTCAAATATGGTGTGAATGTGCTTTTGGGAACGGATTCCACACAATCGGGAAGTATTAATTTCTTCCATGAAATAAGAGCGGCGCATAAAATGTTTCCGCAAATACCTCTGCATGTTATTTTTGATATGTTTACCGTTAATGCTCAAAAAGCAATGTTCTTAAACGAATCTTTCGGCAGGTTATCGGAAAACGGTAATGAAAACATTTTGGTGTTAGATAAACTCAGCAAAGATCCCTTTGAAAATCTTATCAAGGTAGATAGTTCCGATGTAGTTTTGCAACTTTACAAAGGCAAGCCTATCTTCGGGAATTATAAGTATCTTAAACATTTTGATATTGATGAAAACGAATATTTTATTTTTGATTTAAACGGTATAAAAAAGTTCGTAATAGGACATCCCGAAAAAACAATTGAAACTATCGATAGCTATTTGGGTTATCATAAAAAGTTTCCGTTTATTCCTTTTACATGATAGATATTTCCGAGATTTTTTATAGTATTCAAGGCGAATCGACTTATAGCGGTTTGCCTTTTATTTTTGTGCGGTTTGCCGGTTGTAATCTTCGCTGTTACTATTGCGATGCAAAATATTCTTATATTCCCGAAAAAAAACTTACCATTGATGAAATATTAAATCGAATTTTGCAATTTAAACCTACAAAAAATATTTTGATAACCGGCGGTGAACCTCTTTTGCAAAAAGAAGTTTATACATTGTTTTCAAAACTACATAGCTCAAATTATACCATATTATTGGAAACAAACGGTTCAATCTCTCTGAAAAATGTCCCTGAATATGTTATAAAAATTGTTGATATAAAGTGTCCCGATAGTGGAGAAGGGAATAGTTTTTATCCCGATAACTTAAATTATGTGAATTTGAATAAAGATCAAATAAAGTTTGTTATCAGTAGCGATTCGGATTATCAATGGTCAAAAAATTTTATCGTTTCAAAAGGCTTATTCGGGCAAAATGTTCTTTTTTCGGCTGCGTGGGGAATATATCCTTATATAAAATTGGTAAATAATATCTTAAATGACAAATTGGATGTTCGTTTTCAACCTCAAATACATAAATTTATTTGGCCGGCTGATAAAAAAGGAGTTTAGATATTTTTTTTGTTGCAAATAAAATAACCTTTCATATTTTTACTCAAAAAACATAAATAAAGGAGTTAAGATGAGTAATAAAATTAAAGAAATTATGAACGAATATGAGAAAGCCGTTGAAAAATCAATTAGCAGATTTCCCGAAAGAAAAGAAAAATTTTTATCAGGCTCCGACAAAGAAATAAAAAGAGTTTATACCCAAGAAGATATAGCGGATATCGATTTGTGGGAACAAAATTCCATGCCGGGTTTATATCCTTACACCAGAGGCGTGCAGCCCACAATGTATCGCGGACGTTTGTGGACAATGCGTCAGTATGCGGGTTTTGGTAACGCTCAAGAATCGAATAAAAGGTATAAATTCTTATTACAAAAGGGACAAACCGGACTTTCAATCGCATTTGATTTGCCTACGCAAATGGGTTATGATAGTGACCATCCTATGAGTGAGGGAGAAGTGGGAAAGGTTGGTGTAGCAATAGATTCACTCGCTGATATGGAAGTCTTGTTTGACGGCATTCCCTTGGATAAAGTATCTACTTCCATGACGATTAACGCCCCTGCATCGGTTTTGCTTGCAATGTACATTGCCGTTGCCGAAAAACAGGGAGTAAGCTCGGATAAACTTCGCGGAACAATACAAAATGATATCTTAAAAGAATATATTGCAAGAGGTACTTATATTTTTCCTCCCAAGCAATCCATGAGATTAATTACCGATATATTTGAATACTGTTCGGAAAACGTTCCAAAGTGGAATACAATATCAATTTCCGGTTATCATATCAGAGAAGCAGGTTCCACCGCAGTGCAAGAAATAGCTTTTACCCTTGCGGATGGTATTGAATATGTAAAAGCCGCTATCAAAACCGGTCTTGATGTGGATAAATTTGCTCCGAGATTATCTTTCTTTTTTAATGCTCATAATGATTTATTGGAAGAAGTGGCAAAATTTAGAGCCGCCAGATATCTTTGGGCAAATATTATGAAAAATAAATTTAATGCAAAAAATCCGAAATCTATGATGTTAAGATTCCACACACAAACGGCGGGAAGTACATTAACAGCTCAGCAACCCGATAATAATATTGTGAGAGTGGCAATACAAACTCTTGCCGCGGTTTTGGGAGGTACCCAATCGTTGCATACAAATTCCAGAGATGAAGCTTTGGCGTTACCAACCGAAGATTCCGTTCAGATTGCATTAAGAACACAGCAAATAGTTGCCTATGAAAGCGGTGTGGCAAATACAATTGATCCTCTTGCCGGTTCCTATTTTATAGAGAAATTAACTTCCGACATGATAAATGAAGCAAACGAAATTATTGATAAAATAGAAAAATTAGGCGGAATGATTCCCGCAATTGAAAAGGGATATATCCAACAGCAAATACAAAACAGTGCATACAACTACCAAAAATCGATTGAAAGTAAAGAGAGAATTATTGTAGGCGTAAATCAGTTTACCGTAGAAGAAAAAAACAAACCAAAATTATTAAAAGTGGATCCTATTATCGGTGAAAATCAGAAAAAACGATTAAAAGAACTTAAAGAAAAAAGAGATAATTCAAAAGTTAATGATGCTCTTGCAAAAATCCGAAATGCCGCCCAAACGGATATAAATCTTATGCCACCGATTATAGAAGCTGTGAAATCTTATGCTACCTTAGGTGAAATTTGCGGTGTTCTTAGAGAAGAATTCGGAGAATATCAGGAGACGGTAATTTTATAATATGAATGAAAATTTAATTCCCCTTGCCGAATTGATGCGTCCCGAAACCTTAGATGATATTGTAGGTCAAAATCATTTGCTTTCGCAGGGAAAAACTCTAAGAAATATGATAGAAAATGATCATTATGGCTCCTTTGTTCTATGGGGTCCGCCCGGTAGCGGCAAAACAACAATTGCAAAAATAATAAGAAAAAATACAAAACATAATTTCATTTGGTTTAGTGCAGTACAATCGGGTATCAAAGAGGCAAAAAAAATAATGCAACAAGCCGAATATTTGTTTAAAACAAATAATATCTCCACAATTTTGTTTGTCGATGAAATACATAGATTTAATAAAGCTCAGCAGGATGCTTTTTTACCATATGTGGAATCAGGATATATTATCCTAATAGGAGCTACCACCGAAAACCCTTCTTTTGAAATTATTCCCGCTCTTTTATCGAGAATACAGGTTTACTTACTAAAAAAATTAAATGATAAAGATGTGAAAACGCTACTAAAAAGAGCAGTTGATAGATTTCAAATAAAAATAAATGAAGATGCACTGGAATCAATTGTATTACAAGCCGACGGAGATGCAAGGAAAGCCTTTAATCTTTTTGAAATTGTGATAAAAAATGTTAGAAATAAAGTTATCGAAATCCAAGATATTAAAAAGTTTCTTTCCGATAAACCGATTTTTTATGATAAAAACGGAGAAGAACACTATAACATAATTTCGGCATTTCATAAATCGGTAAGGGGAAGTGACTCGCAAGCGGCTCTTTATTGGTTGGCAAGAATGTTAGAAGCGGGAGAAAATCCTAAGTATCTTGCCAGAAGATTAATAAGAATTGCTTCGGAAGATATTGGACTTGCAGATCCCAATGCCATTGTATTGGCTACCTCGGTTATGCAAACGGTTAACTTTGTAGGTATGCCCGAATGTGAACTTGCTTTGGCGGAACTAACCGTTTATCTGGCAACCGCACCAAAGAGCAATTCAATTTATATTGCCTACAAAAATGCCAAAGCGGACGCTCATAATTATTCATCTTTACCGGTTCCGTATCATATAAGAAATGCTCCTACGAAATTGATGAAAAATTTAGGATACTCCGATAATTATAAATATGATCACGATTATGAAAATCACTATTATTATCAAAAATATTTTCCGGATAAAATGAATGAAAAAAAGTATTATACTCCTGGAAAATTCGGCTTTGAGAAAGAAATAGAAAAACGTATTAAATGGTAT
>CAZUGB010000164.1:0-3060 GCA_964619925.1 uncultured Candidatus Cloacimonadota bacterium | reverse complement strand
AATTAATTTGTTTAAGTTTTTATTGTTTTTATATTTGATTTGATAATTTAATAAAAGATTGGTTAGTTCTTCGATTTTTCTTATATCCGGTTTTTCGTGTATTCTATAAATGGTGCGATTGTGTGATAACTTTTTTGCTATAAATTCGTTTGCTATCAACATAAAATTTTCTATTAATTTATGTGATTCAGTTTCCTTGGAACGTTTTATATCAACTATCTTACCATCATCGTCAAAATAAAATTCCGGTTCGGGAAGATAAAATGAAAGATAGCCGTTCTTTATTCTTTTTTGAGATATTTTTTTTGATAATTTTCTCATTGAAAATAATATTTCGGCTATATCGGAAGGAATTTGGGGGTTGGTACCCATATCAAAAAGTTTATCAACCTGATTGTATGTTAACCTTATATCGGATTGAATTATACTTTCATATACTTTTTGACGAATAATCTCATAACTTTTGTTGATATGTGTTTCCACCGTTATAGTAAGTTTGTCTTCATTCGGTCTTAAACTGCATATTTTATTTGATATTTTCTCCGGTAACATAGGAATTACTTTTTTTGGAAAATAATAACTGTTGCCGCGATTAAAGGCTTCTTTATATAAGTGCGAAGATTTTTTTACATAATGAGCCACATCGGCAATGTGAACAAATAAAATAAATCCTTCGTTGGTAAAATGCAAAGAAACGGCATCGTCATAATCTTTTGCTGATTCGGGATCGATTGTTATCGTGGGAAGATGTCTCAAATCTTTTCTTTGTTTGATAATAGATTCCGTAATCTCCGATTCGATATTATCGGCTTCATCCAAAACCGCCTTTGGAAATTCCAAAGGTAATCCCAATGAGGCAATAGTGGCTAATATTTCCACATCCGTATCACCCGATTTACCCAATTTTTTTATAATGTTGCCATAGGGAAGAGCCATAGATGTTCCCCAAGATAATACTTTCAAAATGACTTTGTCGCCTATTTCAATATCTTCGGAAACTTCTTTTGCAATAAAATCTTTATGAATCTTTTTATTATCGGGAATAATGATGATTTTTGATTTATATCGGAAAACGGTACCTACAATCGTTTCTCTTTTTCTTTCCAATATTTTTATAATTTTACCGTATTTTTTTGCCTTTTTTCTTTCTACAACTTCCACTAAAACAACATCACCGTCGAAAGCATTATTTACATCTTCAATGGAAACAAAAACATCAAAATCATCACATTTTACAAACGCATACGATTTGTCTTTTGCCAAAGCGGTGGCATCAAATATTCCCTTGCAATTTATCGGTTTATATGTTTCCGTTCGATTCTTCGGTTTTATATAATATCTTTTGTCTTTTAGTTCAATTTTTCTTTCCGCAAGCAGATGATACAATGTGTGAACCAATTCCTTGTAATGATGTTTTTTTATCTTTAACAAACGCGATATTTCTTTTATTGTCAATCGAATACCGTTGTTATCCGAAAGCAATTTTATTACTTTGTATTCTATTTGTTTGTTATGCATTATATTCTTCTAATTTTGTTCTTAAAAATTTTATTACCGCTTCTTTTTCCTTTTTTTCTTTTGAAAATCTTACGAATTGTCCTCTGAAAACATCTAATCTGCGCGGTCTTCTGAATGTGCTAAGAGTAAACGATTTTTTGTCATGATAAAAACATCCGAAATTTGAAAAAGGTTTTTCAACCTTTATTCCGGCGTAATAGACCACGATTTTGTCGTCGAATATTTCATATCTCGTAGGAATAAAATAGCTTATCAAACTGATAAATAAATATAACATACCTAAAAAATAAAATATCGGCATTTCCCATTTGATAACGGTGAATCGCCATAAAACAAAAGAAAAAAATACCAAAAAAACTATTAGTAAGATGGATTTTACGGGGTTTTCTATTAAAGGAAATGATTTCCATTCAAAAAGCGGTTTACTATTCGACATTTTGAATTATCTCCCGAATTTTTTCTATTTCTTCTTTTATGATTATTATATCGTCGAATATTTTTACTTCACTGTATTTTGAAGCAATTGTATTAATTTCTCGGCGCATTTCTTGTAAGATAAAGTTCATCTTTTTCCCTATGGGTATCTTTTTTGTAAAAGTTTTTTTTAAGGCTGATATATGGCTTTGAAGTCTAACGATTTCTTCCGAAACATCGTATTTTTCTATATAAAAAGAAAGCTCAAGCATAAATCTTTGCATGGTTTCTTTGTCATATGGTTCGGCTATTAGTTCTTTTATTGCGGTTTGCAATTTTTGTTTTAATAATTTTTTGTATAGGGGATAGTTATCTATGATGTTCGAAAGTGATTTTTGTATTAGATTTGTTGATTTTGTGATGTATTTTTTCATGTTTTTGCCTTCGTTCTCGGCCATATTTTTATGATTAATAAGAGCTTTTTCTATGGTATTTAAAATATTTTTTATATTTTCGTTTGAAATTTGAGATTTTTCGGAATAGATAAGATCGTATTTTTCAATTAATTCATTTACGGAAAGATAGCTGTCTTTTAAAGATAATTTTTCAATTACTTCGTTAAATACGTTTTTTATTTTTTGGAGTTTTTCGTGATTTATTTGATATTGATCCGCTTTTTTTTGAATATAAAAGATTTTTAAATAAACGGTGCCTCGTTTTATATATTTTTCAATTAATTGATTAATTTTATTTTCAAATATGTAAAATTCTTCGGGCAATGATGTTTTTATATCAAGATATTTATTGTTAACGGTTTTTATAATAATATTCAAATCAATATCTTCGTTGTGAAATTCAGCGGTGCCGAAACCTGTCATACTTTTCATAATATTAGCCTCTTTAACAAATATTCTTTATTTTTGAGTATATTTTTTTAATATGTGTTTTTAGTCTATTTTTATTTTTTTGTTCGTTCTAGGGGATATTTTGAGGGTTTTCATTTTTGAGTGTTTCTATTAAAGAGTGTGAAAGAAATTATGTAAAATATTTTTCCTAATAAATCCAAGCAAACAGCAAAGAAGCTAATCATCGGACGCCAAGCAAGATAGAATATATTAGCAAGTTTAC
>CAZUGB010000163.1:0-26932 GCA_964619925.1 uncultured Candidatus Cloacimonadota bacterium | reverse complement strand
TTACAATTATCGGTTGAATCAAACCGTTTTCTTTTATGGATAAAGACAGCTCTTCAAGCTTTTCATTATCAAACACTTTTCTCGGTTGATAAGGATTTTTTTCGATTTCATCTATCTTAACGGTAATAACGCCGTTTTCCTCGGATTTTTCATTAAAATCCGTAGTGATAAGAGCGTCTATTCCTCTTCCTAATTTATTGCCACTCATCTTTCTATAACTTCCTTTGCCAAATTGAAATAATCTTTGGCGCCTTGTGATTTTATATCATATTCAAAAATGGATTTTCCAAAGCTCGGGGCTTCCGATAGTTTCACATTTCGCATAATGATGGTGTTAAATGTCCTTTCTTTAAAATATTTTCTTACCTCTTTTGCAACTTGATAGGATAAATTTAATCTTTTATCGAACATTGTGAGTAAAATTCCAAAAATATTCAAATTGGGATTTAATGCTTTTCTTATCAGATTAATCGTGTTCAAAAGTTTGCTTACGCCTTCCAAAGCATAGTATTCGCATTGTATTGGAATTAAAACGTCGGAGGATGCACTAAGAGCGTTTACCGTGAGAAGCCCCAAAGAAGGGGGACAATCCACTAAAATATAATCGTATATATCTTGTATTTCTTTTAACATATCTCGCAGTTTATACTCTCTTGAAAATTCTTTTACCAATTCGATTTCTGCACCGCTCAAATCAATATCGGAAGGTATCACATCCAATAGAGGAAGGGGTTTGTATTGTTTTATGGTTTCTTTGATATTCGCTTTGCCTATCAGTGCTTGATAAACATTTGGCTTTTTAGCGGATATACCCAATCCGCTTGATGCATTTCCCTGCGGGTCGAAATCCACTAATAAGACTTTTTTTTCATACACCGCTAATGCCGCCGCAAGATTTACTGCCGATGTGGTTTTGCCTACACCGCCTTTTTGATTAACTAAAGAAATTATTTTTCCCATTCTTTGCAATTTCCACAATCTTTCTTGAATTTAGATATTCATTTGATACATCTATTATTTTGTTTGAATAATTCTTAACTATTTTTTCCATGTTTTCCGTTTTATACAATAATATTTTACCTTCGATTTTCAAAAGAGAAATAAGTTTTTTCAGGTATTTTTTTTCCATTTTCACCGATCTTGAAAGTATGATGTCAAACATTTTATCCGTTTTAAGATTTTCAAGTCTTTCTTTGATAAAAAAAACATCATCAAGATTAAGTTTGTCGGCAATTCTTTTTATCGCATCAATTTTTTTTCCTACGGAATCCAAAAAATAAATTTTTGAAGAGGGAAAAAGGATTTTAATCGGAATACCGGGCAATCCGCCGCCAGTGCCGAAATCCAATATAAATTTATCGGAAAAATCGTAATATTTAGCAGGATAAACGGAATCCAAAATGTGTTTGATATAGATGTCGTTTTTAGTGAGTTTTCTTGAAATCAAATTTATTTTTTGATTTTCTTCCAAGAGTAAATCCACATATTTTTCTAACATCGTTATCTTATTATTTTTTTGGATGTTATGCAAGAAATCCTTTAAAATACGATTTTCCATATTTCACCTCTAACTATTGATAACTTAAAAAATTAATGCTTGTTATGTGTCAAGAGTGATTTGCAAATAAGAAAAGTTTCCTCTGATAAGATAGCAAAGTACAAAAAAAACCTCATCCTACAAGCGGAAGAGGTTTTAAAAAATTATGGTGGGCCCAAGAGGAATCGAACCTCTGACCGTCCGGTTATGAGCCGGAAGCTCTACCAACTGAGCTATAGGCCCCTTTTGTTAACTATGAGTTTGCAAAAAAAAAATTGGCTGACTATATGTCAAACAAAAATTCCAAAATTATTTTTCTTCTTCGGAAACATTTGTGTAAGCGGTTAATACATTTTCTATATCGAATGATTCGTAAATATCGGGAAACTCTTTTTTTAGCTTTTCTATGCCTTTTTTATTAATGAAAATCAAACCGTCGGTTTTTTCAAAACAATTCTTGTATTTTATTAGCAATTGTTCCACCAGTGAAGCAAACTCCGAAATAACCCAGTAATTTATGGAACCGTAATAATTGTATTGTTCTTCTATTGTTTTACGATCGCCCCCGAAAATTTTGAGTGAATAGGGATTAACATCATTGGATTTTGCAATGCCTTCGGAATCTTTTGCCAAGAAATATAACAGCACTATTGCAATATGATGATCTTGTGAAATGTGATTTAATCGTAAAAGGATTTCTTTATTTCTAATGGAATGAGCAAAATAATATGCGGCAAAAGCGGTTAATCGGGCGGCTTTTTGCTCCTGCAAAACAAATTCTCTGGGGATATCACAATTCAAACCCGGATATTCGTCCGAAATAAATTGATACACGTTTATTTTTACGTCATGCTTTACCGTTGCCTGAAAAGGACGAAATTTATTCATATATTTTTCACGATATTTAAACGTTTCAAAAATCGACTGGCTTACCAATATTTGATTGCCGTCGGCAAGCCCCATAATACGTTGAGCCATATTAATGCCCGCACCGGTTACGTTTAATTTGCCGTTTATATCTTGAACAAGGTTATCCACATTTTCATTCAGTCCGATTCGAACGGAAAATATTCTCATTTCGTCGTTAATATTTTTATTGTGAATATCTATTTTTTCCAAAATTTTCAAACTTAATTTCAAATGAGAATCATAGGGTAAAAAGGGATCTAATAAAGAGATGCAGATGCCGTCGCCGGTGGGTAGATAAATCAGGTCGCTTTCGTCTCCGATTACTTCCGTAACGGAATTTTTTACAATATCGTTTAGGATTTTAATAATTTCAACTTGAGCTTCCACGCTCCTAACGCGCGAATATTTTTCTATATCCAAAAAGATATATTTTACATTTTTTGTAATAGCTTCAGCCATATTATCAAGTCCTCCTTTTGCCGAAATTGTTTTACGGGGTTTCAAGTCAACAATTTTATGCTTAATTTCCGATTGCGAATATAAAACTTTTGTGGTATGCCGCTTTTACATTATCTTATAAAAAATAAAAAAAACGGGGGAAATTATGAAAGTATTTTCCGTGGTAGGATATGCAAAAAGCGGTAAAACCACCGTGGTAAAAGAAATAATAAAAGGTTTGAAACGTAGAGGATTTAGCGTGGCAACGGTTAAGAATATGCATTCGAATAATGTAAATTTGAATGACAAAGGTGATACGGCACATTTTTATGAAAGCGGATCGGACGTGGTGGTGGGTGTTTCCGATGAAAAAAGCTTTATAATAGAAAAAAGAAAATATAAGTTACATGAAATTATCAGAAATACAAAAGTTGATTATCTGATAATAGAAGGTATGAAAGAAGAACCTTTGCCGCAAATTGTTTGTGCCGAAACAAAGGAAGATTTAAACGATTTGGCGGGAGATAACGCTTTTGCAGTGTCGGGTATAGTGGCAAACGAACTTTCGCAATATAAAGAACTTCCGGTTATAAACGGCATTAGCGATACGGACAGACTTATAGGTTTGATAGAAGAAAAGGTCTTTGATGTATTGCCTTTGGAAAAAAAATGTAAAGCCTGCGGATTGAATTGCAAAGATATGACAGCGGCGATATTAAAAGGAAAAAGAAAAAGAACCGATTGCGTTTTGGATGCGCAAAAGGATGTGATAATCAAGGTTAACGGCGAAAAAGTAATTTTGGTTCCCTTTGTGAAAAATAGCTTTGCGGATATGATAAAGGCATATGTGAAAAATTTGAGAGGATACAAAAAAGGCAAGATCGAAATTATGATAGAAGAATAATTTAAATAATTGCAAAATATCGCTTTTTTTGTTTGACACTATTTGCTTATCAAAAATCTTGTCATAATTCAAACAAAAAATAGAAAATAATAGTTAGGAGATAAATTATGAAAAAGGGAATTCATCCGAAATATTACAAGGCAAAAGTTACCTGTGCTTGCGGAAACACATTTTATACCGGCTCCACAAAACCGGAATTAACAGTGGATGTTTGTTCTGAATGTCATCCGTTTTATACCGGAAAACAAAGAATGATTACCAAAGAAGGAAGAGTAGAAAAATATTATCAAAAATATAATATTAAAAAACAATAGCTCTATATTTTTAAGCACCACTTCTTGATAAATATTTCTTGTGAGGTGGTGCTTTTTTTATTTTTTTCAAAAAGGAAATTGATGGAAGAAAAGAAACAGATACAGGTAGGCGGACAGGCGGTTATCGAAGGTGTGATGATGAGGGGTCCGTCTCATATAGCCACGGCGGTGAGAAGAAAAGACGGAACGATTGAAGTAAAAAAAGAAAAATTTGTAAGCGTTATTCAAAAGAAAAAATATTTAAATATTCCTATTATACGCGGTTTTATTTCTCTTATCGAAATGATGATAATCGGTTATAAATCGCTTAAATTTTCCGCAGATAGGTATCAACTGGATTTGGAAGAAGAAAACACGAAAAAAAAATCGGAAGGAAGGGAAAAGTTTGAGGAATTTATTAGCTATGTCTTTGCTTTCGGTTTGGCTTTTTTGCTTTTTGCTTATCTGCCTTATCAAATAGGTTATTGGATAGGATTGGGTAAAAAGAACTTGTATTTCAATCTCTTTACCGGATCCACCAGAATCGTATTTTTTGTAGCTTATATAAAAATAATCAGTCTTATGAAAGATGTGCATAGATTATTCGAATATCACGGAGCGGAACACAAATCGGTATTTGCTTATGAAAATAATGCCGTATTAAAACCGGCATACGTTCAAAAGTTCTCCACGCTTCACCCGAGATGCGGAACCAGTTTCATCTTTTTCGTTCTTCTTGTATCCATACTGATTTTTGCAATTACCGATACCATTGTGGGAATTGTGTGGGGTATGCCTTCTATTTGGTTAAGAATATCATATCACTTTTTGCTTTTACCGATAGTTTCCGGTGTATCTTATGAAATTTTGAAATTATCCGGAAAGAATATCAATCATCCTTTGGTAAAACTGATGACAGCACCGGGACTTGCATTGCAAAGAATAACCACACAACCGCCGGACGACGAGCAAATAGAAGTGGCTCTTGTGGCAATGAAAACAGCCCTCGAATTGGATATATCCGATTATGAAAATGTAAAAATATTGTGAGAATCAAATGGAAATATTTACGATACCGGAATCAAAATTAACGGCATTAAAAACGGAATTTGAAGAATTATCAAAAGCAATCTACGACCCCGCCAAGATGTCCAATCAAAGAGAATATAAAAAAATATCCAAAAGGTATAAAGAATTATCCGATATACTGGAAAAATATAAAACTCTCAAATCGATAGAAAACGAATTAAAAGACAACAGAGAGATGCAAAAATCCGAAACGGACGAAGAATTTAAGAATTTGATTGAAGAAGAAATAAAAAATTTGGAAGAAAGGTATGCCCAATTAACCGATAAATTAAAGGATATGTTGGCTCCCAAAGATCCGAATGACGATAAAAATGCGATTATCGAGATTAGAGCGGGAACAGGCGGGGAAGAGGCGGCGTTGTTTGTAGCTGATCTTTATAGAATGTATTCTTATTATGCCGATAAAAAAGGATTTAAAAAATCTTTGATTTCTTCCAATCCTACCGGAGTGGGTGGATATAAGGAAATTATTTTTTCATTAAGCGGTGATAATGTTTACGGAACTATGAGATTTGAAAGCGGTACCCACAGAGTGCAAAGAATACCCGTTACCGAATCACAAGGCAGAATTCATACATCTGCCGTTACGGTAGCCGTTCTTCCCGAAGTGGACGATGATGTGGAAATTGAAATAAATGACAAAGATATTCGGATAGATGTTTTTAGAGCCACGGGTCATGGCGGACAAAGTGTGAATACCACCGATTCGGCGGTTCGAATTACGCATCTTCCTACCGGTTTGGTGGTTACTTGTCAGGATGAGAAATCTCAAATAAAAAACAAGGCGAAAGCTATGAAGGTGCTCAAATCAAGGCTGTACGATATGGAATTGGCAAAAAAAGAAGCCGAAATTGCCCGTTCACGCAAAGCACAAGTGGGAACGGGTGACAGAAGTGCCAAAATAAGAACTTACAATTTTCCGCAATCTCGCGTTACCGACCATAGAATTAATCTTACATCTTATAAATTGAATGATATTTTGATGGGTGAACTTGACGAATTTATCGAAGCATTAAAAATTGCATACAAGAATGAAAGAGTTGAAAACTAATTCCAAGAGGCTTCAAATCAAATGGTAGTAATGCTGATTATTGTTTTGATTTTTTTTATCCTTGCCGGATTTTTTTCCGGTATGGAAACAGGTCTAATCTCTTTGAACAGATATAAAATTTTAAAAGAAGCAAAGAGCGATTCGAACAAAAACGAAATATTAAATTTTTTGAAATCTCCCGATAAAATTTTGGGAACCACTCTTTTGGGAACCAATATTTCCGTGGTTATTGTTTCCACACTTTCGGTCTATCTGATAAAAAATTCCAATATAAAAATTGATGAAAATATATTTTCTTTGATAGTTGCGGGGTTTTTATTGATATTTTCCGAAATAATTCCCAAAGCGGTTTATCGAGACAATTCCTATAAACTGGTTACTCGATATTTTCCCATTTTGAAGTTGTTTTATAAGATTTTTAAACCTTTTGTAAATATTATTGGCGGTATTCAACATTTATTAAGCAAAGTTTTAAAGTTGGAAACCGAAAAAGCTAAAAATTATCTTACACATGACGAATTATCATATATTGTTGCATCTACGGGTAATAGTAATAATCTTTCCCGAAAGGATAAAAACATATCGGATAAAAAAGCGAAAGAAGCGGAAGAATATCAATCGGAAATTCTAAAAAAAGCAGTGGATTTTTCCAAAAAGAAAGCCGAAAACGTGATGACACATCGAACTGAAATTGTGGCAATAGAAAAGGATACTCCCATTACAGAGGTTATAGATATTGCCAAAAAGGAAGGTAAATCCCGCTTTCCGGTGTATAAAGAGGATTTGGATCATATCGAAGGTATCTTAATCATCTATGATATTCTTCAAGCCAAAGATATTGATAAGGCAAAAGCAAAGGATTTTATCAGAGAAACGATTTTCGTTCCCGAGCAAACGAAAGCCCTGTCATTACTTCAAAAGATGAAAACTCAAAAGAAGAGTATGGCGATTGTTGTGGATTCATACGGTGGAACCGCCGGAATAGTTACTATCGAAGATCTTCTGGAAGAATTTATGGGAGAAATCGAAGATGAGTATGATATTATTCCAAAAGAGATTGAGCGTTTGGCAAAAAACGAATATCTGGTGAACGCCGATTTGGAAATAGAATTATTAAATGAGAAGCTCAATTTGGATATTCCACAGGGAGATTATGAAACAATTGCGGGATTTTTGATCTCCAAATTTAATAGAATACCCACAAAGGGGACAAAGTATAAAACCGATAAGTGGTTAATGGAAATAAAAGAGAGTGATAAGAGGAAAATAGATAAAATAAAAATTACGATTTTCCAACAAAACTCATCCGAAAAACGATAGTTTATTCCAACCGTTTTAAATAATCTTCTTTTCTTTCGCAGGCTAACATAACCGCATCGAATATTTTTATATAACCGCTACAACGACAAATATTACCGGCGAGAGCTTTTTTGATTTTGTCCAAGTTTTTTTCGCCGTCCGTAATCAAATAGTGGTATGAACTCACTAAAAAACCCGGAAAACAAAAACCGCATTGAACGGCATTCGTCTCATCAAAACAATCGATTAATAGTTTACCCAAAGGTCTTTTTGAAATTTCTTCGGAAGTTAATACTTCTTTGCCTTGCACATTTATCATATTCACAAGACAACTGGTAACCGGTTTATTATCCAACAAAACGGAACATGCTCCGCATTCTCCTTCGCCACATCCTTCTTTGGCACCGGTCAAATGAAATTCTTCTCGTAAAACATCGAGTAGGCGGTCCATAGGATTAACCTGTGTTTCCACTTGATTTCCATTTAAAATAAAATTTATCTTCATAATTTAACCTCTTAATTTTTCGTAATAAAATTTAAAAATATTTTCCGGCGTGAGAGGTATCTCATCTATTTTTATGCCGGTTGCATTGTAAAAAGCATTTCTTATGGCAGGTGCCGGAAAATTCATAGGTATTTCACCCAAACCTTTCGATAGATTGCTATCCTGATGAATAAATTCAATATCCATTTCGGGAATGTCCATTGTGGTGGGAACGGTGTAGTCCGTCATACCCGTTACTCTTCCGAAATCTTTTTTGTAGGCAAATTCCGTAAGCGCCCAACCAAGCCCCTGAGCAATTCCACCTTGAACTTGTCCGTAAGAAATCTCCAAATTAACCGGTTTTCCTATATCTAATACAGCCCAAACTTTTTTTGGGGTTATCTTAAATAATGTTTCGTTGTATTCTATTTCCACTACGCAAGCCGCCCATGAATAATCTTTGTATGCCATTCCTTTGTAGGTTTTATCATCAAAAACTTGAATTGGTTCCGCTTGAAAAACTTCTCTATATTCTTTTGGAAATTCCTTTATATGAGATTTTACATATTTTTCCACATTTCCCATTTGAGATTTTATTTTTTTAGATAATTTTTTTAATATTCCGCCAACTATGTAAATTGTTCGAGATGCAACCGTAGGACCGGAATTGGGTGCTTTGCCGGTATTGGGTATTTCCATTCTTGTTTTTTCCCACGGGTGTTCCAATGTTTCGCTAACTATCTGCGGAAGGGTGGTGTAGGCACCTTGTCCCATATCAACATTAGCCACGTAAATAACGATATTTGCGTTTTTGTCGATTGTAAGTTTTACTTCGGAATTAAGGACTTTTTCACCGTTACCGGTGTATCCGCCACCGTGGTAAACGATAGACATTCCTATTCCTTTTTTTATTTTATGTGATGAATTATATTTTGCAAACTCTTCATATTTATTGTAAAAATCCGATTTTTTTAGGACAATATTCATACATTCTTTCAAATGATCTTCGGTGATAACCTGATCTGTGGGTAAGGTGTCATTTGTTTTTAAGATGTTTATTTCTCTTAGTTCAGCGGGATTAATATCCAAATTTTTTGCTATATCATCGATGTGAGATTCTATTGCAAACAAAGATTGAGGTGCGCCAAAACCTCTAAAAGCTCCGTTTGGCGGTGTGTTGCTTTTAAATAATCTTGCTGTAAGGTATGCATCGTTTATAAAATATCCGCCGATAGCATGCAAAATACCTCTTGATAAAACCACGGGGGATAAAGTTTGAAATGCTCCGGCATCCAAGCGAAAATCGATATTTATGCTTTTTATTTTTTTTGTTATAGGATCGGTATATGATGTGATAATAGTTTTTGAGGGATGTCTCTTTGTGGTAATAAGTATATCGTCTTCTCTATCCAATATGATTTTAACGGGTTTTTTACTTTTTAATGATAAAAGAGCCGATATTCCCGCCATAATGTTCGGATAATCTTCTTTACCGCCAAATGCTCCGCCGATTCCCTCGGATGTGGCTACCACGGCTTCTATTATTTTGTCGCCCATAATGGTTTCCACGGCATTTTTTACAAAGTAAGGACATTGCATGGAACCTCTGATAAATACGATATTGTCTTTTTGAATATATATTGCTATCATACTTTGCGGTTCCAAATACAACTGCTCCTGATGTGCGGTGTAGTATTCTCCTTGGGTTTTAATCCAATTCGGCTCCGGTTTTTCCAAAGTTTTGTGATCTATTGTTATCACTTTTCCGAAAACGTTATTTTCGTCGTCTAATGTTTGGTGCCAATCAATTAGCGCATCATCATCCTTTTTATAGATGATTTTTATCTTGCTTACAAAATCTTTTAGGATGTTTTTATCCGGATGAGCAACGGCTAAGATGATTTGTCCGTAATGTGATATTTCTTTTTCCGCCAAAAACGGTTGATCGGAAACAGGCTCGGGAACTATATTTTTACCCGGTATATCTTTTGCGGTAACAATGGTGAAATCATGCAATTTATATTCATCGGGATAGATAATCTTTTCTATCTTTCCTTTGTGTATTTTGGAATAAACAAAATATCCGTAAATCATATTATCATATCGGTAATCATCCAAAAATCTGAATGAACCGTTCAATTTCGGTATGGCATCTACTTTTTTAATCATTTTTCGTTCCTTCTTATCAGAATTTACAAATGTAATTTTATTTCAAAGGATTAGATGTCAAATAAAAAAGCTCCGATGAGATTAATAAAAAATTTTTTTCATTAAAGATATTGTTTTTTTCTACACTTAATCACAATTTTTCCACTTATAAAAAAAGAAGAATAAAGTTTCTGTTTTTTACAAAGAGGGTGATGTAGAAAGAGTTTTTTCTGAAAAATAAAAAAATAAAAAAACAAAAATTGACTGAATTTGATATGATAATTTTTTGGTATGGCAATTCAAGGAAATGGTTTCAACTTCTTGAAGAAAATCCTTTGTAGGAAAATAAATGAATAAAAAAACGGAAGTTGAATTTTTAGGGAAAAAGTTAGTTTCTCCTCTTGTTTTACCTGCGGGAGTGATGGATTTGTCATTCTCGGGAATGCGTTATGCTTTTGAAAACGGTGTGGGAATGGTAACCACAAAATCCTATACGATTCATCCGAGAAAAGGTCATAACGGACCGGTGGTAGCTACTTTTGAAAACGGCTTATTAAACAGCATGGGATTATGTAATCCCGGAATAGACGAAGGCATCAAAGAAGTGGAACAATTAAAAAAAATAATTTCCAAACCTGTAATAATTAGCATTTTCGGAACAGATACCGAGGAATTTATTCATCTTACAAAAAAAGCAAATACTTCAAAAGCCGATTTTATTGAATTAAATCTTTCTTGTCCTAATGTGGCGGACGAATTCGGAACGCCCTTGGCGGCTTCTTCTGTAAAGGTTTACGAGATAGTATCCGCCGTAAAAAAAATAGCCGCAAAACCTATCATAGCCAAGCTATCACCAAACGTGTATGATATTCAAAAGATTGCAAAAACCGTAAAAGATGCCCAAGCCGATGCTATCACCATGATTAATACTTTGGGACCGGGAATGTTGATTGATATCAGAATGAGAAAACCGGTGTTACATAATAAATTCGGAGGTATGAGCGGAGGTTGCGTAAAACCGATTGCCATAAAACTAATTTATCAGGTATCGCAAGTTGTAAATATCCCTATAATAGGAATGGGGGGTGTGCAAACCGGTGAAGATGCTATTGAATTTATTATGGCAGGTGCAAAATTGGTAGGAGTGGGAACAGCCGTTTATAATCGCGGTATAAATGTCTTTGAAAAAATTAATAACGAAATAATTGAATTTATGGAAGAAGAAAATTATTCAAATCTCAAACAAATCAAACTTTTGGAGAAAGAGCGTGGATAAAAGAATTGTTTTAAAAATTGCCGATATTATTCAGGAAACGGAATTAATCAAAACTTTTAGGTTCAAATACAAACTAAAAGCCCGTCCGGGACAATTTGTGATGATTTCGGATTTGGAAAACGGAGAAAAACCTTTTTCTATTGCCGATTCCAATGATGATTATTTTGATATAACAATAAAAAAAGTGGGGAAATTTACCTCAGCTCTTTTTCAAAAAGAGATTGGAGATCGTTTGATGATAAGAGGAGCCTTTGGTTCCTCTTTTTTTGTATCTTCTGGAAAAGTTTTGATTGTAGCGGGGGGATATGCAGTTCCGCCGATGTATCTTTTAACGAAAAAATTACTGAATGCAAATGCAAAAATAACTCTTATAAACGGTGCGAGAACGAAAAGCGATTTGATTTATTCAAACAGATTTTCTTCCCTTCCCATAAGATATATCCAAGTAACGGAATCGGGAGAAACAAAGCAAAAAGGTACGGCGGTGGATATTGCCAAAAAGCTTTTGGAAAGCGAAACATTTGATTTCATTTATTCCGCCGGTCCCGATCTTATGATGAAAAATCTCTTCGGATTTATCCGAAATAATGAATTTGAATTTTTGTTTGAAAGATATATGAAGTGCGGAATAGGTGTGTGCGGACAGTGTACATTAGACCCATTGGGAATACGTGTGTGCGTGGAAGGACCTGTTTTGGGAAGAAGATTTGTGGAAAAACTTACGGAATTTGGAAAATACAAAAGAGACGCATCGGGACAAAGAATCTACTATGAAAAAAGAATTACTCATTAAATCCGCTAAATTATACAACGGCAAAATTACAAACATCTTAATAGCAGACGGCAAAATAGAGGATATTACCTCACAAAATGATGATTCGATAAAAAATTTGGATGCAAAAAATCATCTTCTTCTTCCGGGATTGATAGATCCCCATGTTCATGTTCGCGGTTTAAAACAATCTTACAAAGAAGATTGGATTTCGTTGTCAAAAGCCGCGATATCTTCGGGAAATACCTTTATTTTTGATATGCCGAACACTTTGCCGCCTACAAACAATCTTAAAAATTTCGAATTAAAATTAAAAGAAGCAAGCAAGGGTCTAATAAATTATAAGTTAAATATTAGTGCCACAAATGATAATGAAAACGATTTAAAGGAAATACTTAAAAAACATTATGAAAAAGTCGGAGCTATAAAGGTATTTCTGGCATCATCAAGTAGTAATGAAGTTACCAATCCTAAAAATCTTTCAAAAATATTTAATATCGCAAAGGAATATGATAAGGTAGTTATTGTTCATACCGAATTGCAGGATTGTATTGAAAAATTCAAAAAAGAAATATCAGCTAAAATGGATAATCATCATTTGATAAGAAACAAAGAGTGTGCATTGCAAGGCTTAAAAATTGTGTTGGATACGGCAAAAAAGGTAAAAAACAAGGTTTACATAGCTCATGTTTCCACCAAAGAGGAAGTGGAAATTTTAAAAAGAGAAAAATCGGATATAATCTTTGCGGAAGTAACGCCTCACCACCTTTTATTAAATTATCAGGATGTAAAAAGTAAGGGAATTATCACAAAAGTAAATCCACCCGTTCGAACGAAAGAAGATAACATAGCCTTATTGCAAGCACTTAAAGAGGGAATTATCGACGTGATAGCTACCGACCATGCACCACATTCGATAAAAGAAAAATTTCAAAATTATGCAAAATCACCTTCCGGTTTCGGAGGTTTGGAAACCAAATTACCTTTGTTACTCACATTAGTAAAACAAAATAAATTAACTCTTGCCGAGATAATCAAAGCAACATCGGAAAATCCCGCAAAAATATTCGGATTGAAAAAAAGAGGCAAAGTAGCAGTAGGAAATTTTGCGGATATGGTGATAATTGATGAAAATGTAAAATATTCTATCGAGCCAAAGAAATTTTATTCCAAATCGAAATATTCGCCTTTTGAAGGTTGGGAAGTTTTTGGAAAGGTTGTTTGTACTATCGTAAACGGAAAAATCTATGAAGTGGAAAAGGATTTAAAAACGGAGGATAAATGTTAAAAAAAGAGTTTGTAATCGGATTGTACCGAACAGGAGCTATTAAGTTCGGAAAATTTGTACTCAAAAGTGGCTTGGAATCGCCTTTTTATATCGATTTGCGAGATGTGGTTTCCGATAATAAAATGCTTGATATGATTACGCAACTGATTGTTGAAAAGATTGGTAATTTAAAATATGATGTAATTACCGGAATACCCTATACGGCATTGCCTTTTGCCACGTTGGTAGCACAAAAAATCAATAAACCCATGATATTTTTCAGAAAGGAAAAAAAGTCATACGGAACGGGTAAAGATATTATCGGCAAATTTAATAAGAACGATGTGTGTTTGGTGATAGACGATTTGATTACCACGGGAGAAAGTAAAATAGAAACGGCAAAAAAATTATCGGATGACGGCATGGTGGTAAAAGATTTTGTAGTGCTGATAGATCGAAGTAAAAATGCAAAAGAAGAAATGAAAAAATACGGATACAACCTCATATCGGTGATAACTTTGGATGAAATTTTGGAAATTTTGCAAAACGAACATCTGATTGACGAAAAAAAAATACAAGAGATAAAAGATTTTGTTAATAATCCCGTATCAGTAAAATCCGCCATAAAAGAAAACCGACTTACAAAACTGCTAAAAGAAAAGATAATCGCCAAAAAATCTAATTTGGTTCTTTCTTTGGATGTGGATAATAAAAAAGATTTTTTTGACATTTTAAAACAAACCGCCAAATCTATTGTTCTTTTGAAAACTCACATAGACATTATATCCGATTTTGACGAAAACTTTATTCCGGAACTTTTGACCTATGCCGAAAAATACAATTTTATGATATTTGAAGATAGAAAATTTGCCGATATTGGGAATACGGTAAGATTGCAATATCACAAAGGAATTTATCAAATATCTTCTTGGAGTGATTTTGTAACAGCGCATCTTGTTGCAGGTGAAGGCACGCTTTTGGGCTTATTTGATAATTTTGATAAAGGAGCCGCATTCGTTTTGGGAAGAATGAGTTCCAAAGATAATTTGATAGATGAAAATTACACAAGAAAAACCATTGAAATTGCCAAAAAACATTCAAATATGGTTTCGGGGTTTATCGGACATGGCAAAGATAAATATGATTTGCAATCATACAAAAGAAAACTTCCTTCCGGTATGCTTCTTTTGGTGCCGGGTGTGAAGTTGCAAAAAGGTTACGATAATTTAGGTCAACAGTATCTTTCGGTGGAAGATGCGATGCTCGGTGGTGCCGATTGTATCATAGTGGGCAGAGGAATAATAAAATCGGAAAATATTTCGGAAACGGCGGAATTATATCGAAAAACCGCTTGGGAAATTTATAAAAACAAATTAGGAGGATAGAGAATGAAAGATTTGATTTCTATGAAAGATTTAAGTAAAGAAGAAATTCTTTATTTTATGGAAATTGCCGAAAAAATCGAAAAGCAAGAGATAAAACCCGATATGACGGGCAAACTTGCCGCACTAATGTTTTATGAACCTTCCACAAGAACGCATTTTTCATTTGCAACCGCTATGAAAAAAATGAACGGACAAACAATAACAATGAGAGGAACGAAAAACACTTCGGTATCCAAAGGCGAGTCATTTGCCGATACACTTATGACGATTTCTCAATATGCCGATATTATCGTTATCAGAACGGCGATAGAAGGCTCGGCCAGATATGCCTCGGAAGTGGTGAATATTCCGGTGGTTAATGCGGGAGATGGAGCAAATCAACATCCCACACAAGCTCTTTTGGATTTGTATTCAATATTAAAAACTCAAAATACTTTGGAAAATTTAACAATAGGTGTGGCGGGAGACCTGAAATTCGGAAGAACAGTGCATTCTTTGGTGCAAGCTATGAGTGATTTTAATCCGAAATTTAAATTTATTTCCCCATCCTTTTTAAAAATGCCAACGCACATTAAGGAATATCTTAAAGATAAAAATATCGAATTTGAAGAATTGGACGATATTGATGAAAAAATCAGCGAATTGGATATTTTATATGTTACTCGCATTCAAAAAGAACGCTTTGCCGATCCGGAAGAATATGAAAAGGTAAAAGGTTCTTATATCTTAAAAAAATCCATGCTTTCCGATGTGAAAAAAAATTTTAAGGTGATGCATCCATTACCAAGAGTTGATGAAATTAGCACTGATGTGGACAATACCCCGTATGCCTATTATTTTCAGCAGGCAAAAAACGGCGTATATATGCGACAGGCAATAATCCACTTGCTTTTGGGAGGTAAAAATGCTTAAATTAAAAGTTGATGCAATAAAAAACGGAACGGTAATCGATCATATTCAAGCGGGAAAAGCTTTGGAAGTGGTTAAAATATTGGATTTAACCAGTGATGATATTGTGCTGATTGCGGCAAATTTGAGTAGTAATAAATTGGGTAAAAAGGATATTATCAAAATCGAAAATCGTAAACTCACTCAAAAGGAAATAAATTCGATAGCTTTGGTTTCGCCACATGCCACTTTGATTACAATAGAAGACTTTAAAATAGTTTCAAAAACGAAATTGGAAATGTCCGATTATGTGGAAGATTTGATAAAATGTCCTAATCCAAAATGTATTTCCAATATTGAAAACATAAATTCAAAATTTTATATTGATAAAGATAAACAAAATCTTTTAAGATGTCATTATTGCGAAAAGGAATATAAAGTTGAGGATGTGGAGATAATTTTATAAAGGAGCTGATAATGGCAAAAAAAATAATATCCGAACCTTCGCGAACATTAATGGAATATAGATTATTGCCCGGACTTACCAAAAAAGATATGCATCCTACGAAAATTTCATTGAAAACACCGCTTGTATATCATCCTAATCAAGATAAATATATGATTAATTTTCCCATTGTTTCCGCGGCAATGCAATCCGTTTCCGGCGATAAAATGGGTATTGAAATGGCAAAGTTGGGAAGTGTGGCATTTATTTTTGCTTCACAACCGATATGGAGCCAAGCCGAAATGATAACCAAAATCAAAAACTACAAAGCGGGATTTGTGAAACCTAAAACGGCTCTTGGTAATATGACGATAAAAGAGTTGTATAAAATACGAAAACAAACGGGATTTTCCACATTTCCGGTAGTTGATGAAAATGGTTATTTTATAGGATTGATTACCAAATACGATTATGATATTGATTTGCACGGCGATTATACGGTTGCTCAGCGAATGATTCCTAAAAATCAAATAAAATTCGGTGTAAATATCTCAAATTTAAAAGAAGCAAATAAGATGCTTTTGGAAAGCCACAAATCCGTATTGCCGATATTGAATGGCGAAGGTAAGCTCATTTCAATGGTTTTTAGAAAAGATATTTTTCAATACAAAGAACATCCGTTTGAAGTAACCGACGATAAAAAAAGACTTTTTGCGGTTGCCGCTATAAACACACACGATTATAAAGACAGAGTAAAGGCTTTGGTGGATGCAGAAGTTGATGTTTTAGCGATAGATTCTTCCGACGGTTATACAGAATATCAAAAGGAAACGATACAGTGGATAAAAAAGAATTATCCCGATATTCCGGTAATAGGCGGAAATATCATCACTCGTAAGGGTTTTAGATATTTGGTGGATGCCGGTGTTTCGGCGGTAAAAATCGGTATGGGTGGCGGTTCGATATGTATTACACAAGAACAAAAAGGCACCGGCAGAGGCTTGGCTACCACAATTATCGATGTGGTGAAAGAACGTGAAAAATACTTTAAGGAAACCGGTAAATACATTCCCATAGTTGCCGACGGTGGTGTAACAAGCACAAAAGATATTACAATTGCTTTGGCTCTTGGTGCCGATTATGTGATGATGGGTAGATATTTTGCTCGAATGGAAGAATCGCCCACGGAAAAAATAGTGGTAAACAATAGGGTAATGAAACCCTATTGGGGAGAAGGTTCGGCAAGAGCAAGACAATGGTTGCAAAACAGATACAATCAATCCAAATTTGTGGAAGGTGTGGAAGGTTTTGTGGAATATGCCGGTAGGTTGCAAGATAATATCGAAGAAACTTTGATGAAAATAAAAGCCGCTATGTCAACATGTGGCGCGAGAAATATCGAAGAATTTCATAAAAATGCGGTTTTGGAACTGGTTTCCGCATTATCGATTCGTGAAGGTAAACCGCATGATATTTTATTACACAGCGAAAAAAACGATAGCAACGAAAATTACGATTTGTAAAAGAGGGAAAAATGAAAAAAGATAGTGGATTGGATATAGACCTTGGTAATAAATGTTCTAAAAATGCTTTTGAATGGGCAAAAAAAAGTTTTGAATTTAGAAAAGGAAAACAAGGTGAGCCTGCAATGGGTTTGGAAGGCTCTTTTGCAAATAGTGTGTTTTATGCGGATCAACAAATAGGTATTTCATCGGACGGTATAGGTACGAAAGTGGAGGTTGCCGAAAGAATAAAAAAATATAACACGCTCGGATATGATTTGGTCGCTATGGTTGCGGACGATTTGATTGCAAACGGCTTTGAACCTGCTAATATCTCAAATATCATAGATGTTGATAGTCTTGATTATAATGTGATAGATGAGCTTATGAAGGGATTGTGGGATGCTTGTAAGTTTGCTAAAATAGCAATAACGGGCGGAGAAATAGCCGAATTGGGTAACCGGATTTGCGGATACGGCAACGGAATGCATTTTAATTGGACAGCCACGGCAATAGGAAGTTTGATAAAAAATCTAAAAAAACCTTTGGACGGTAACGATATTATTAAAGGTGATGCCATAATAAGTTTAAGAAGTAGAGGTTTTAGAAGTAACGGTTTTTCATTGGTTAGAAAAATTTTATCACAATCTTTCGGCGAAGAATGGCATAAAGAAAAGTATTCGGAATTACTCACTTGGGGCGAAGCGGTAATTACACCCTCTATAATTTATTCACCGCTTATTACGGAACTTTTTAAAAGAAGGATAAAAATTAAAGGGATTGTTCATATTACAGGCGGAGGTATTCCCGATAATTTCAAACGAATTTTAAAAAAGAACAATCTCGGAGCTGATTTTACCGACTTATTTCCACCGCACAATCCGATGCTATTATTAAAAAAATTGGGAAACGTGGACAATAAAGAGATGTATCGAATTTGGAATATGGGAAACGGTATGATGATTGTGGTACCCGCTTTTGAAGTGGAAAAAACCTTATCCTATATCTCAAAAAACGGTTACGAAGCAAAAAAATGCGGTGAAATAACAAACAACGGAGGTATAAGAATAATCACCGAAAATGATGTATTGGAATTTTAAAATATTGTAAGAAGGATATTATTTGATATTAAAATAATTCGGGTAAGATCTTTTTTTAAATCAAAATGGTAAGCTTATAAAAAGATATTGCAAAGCCAAAATAAAAAATATTAAACAATTTATTGACAAAGAATAGCTTTTTGTAAAATTAAAACTGCAATGAAAAATAAGATAAGAACTGAAAATATAATAAAAATTTACGGTAAACGAAAAGTCGTAAACAAAGTAAATATAGAAGTCGAACAAGGTGAAGTTGTGGGAATTTTGGGCCCTAACGGAGCGGGAAAATCCACAACGTTTTATATCATGCTCGGTTTAATAAAAGCAAATTCGGGTTATGTGTATTTTAATGACAAAAACATAACGAAATTGCCTATGTATAAAAGAGCAAGATTGGGTATCGGTTATTTGGCGCAAGAACCTTCTATATTTCACAAACTTACGGTGGAAGAAAATATTATGGCAATTTTGGAAACACTTAAATTATCCAAAAAAGAAAGGAAAGAAAAATTGGATATTTATTTAAGTGAATTAAATTTAACGCCACTTGCAAAACAAAAAGCCTATACCTTATCGGGCGGCGAAAGAAGAAAGTTGGAAATTACCCGTTCACTGGTTACAAATCCCTCTTTTTTACTTATGGACGAACCTTTTGCCGGCGTAGATCCCTTGGCTGTAGCCGATATTCAGGATATTATCCAAAGACTAAAAGAAAAAGGAATAGGTATTTTAATTACCGATCATAACGTGATGGAAACAATAAAAATAACTCAAAGAGCTTATATTATTTACCAAGGTTCAATACTTTTTTCCGGCTCTTCAAGAGATCTTGTAAAAGATGAAAATGCCAGAAAAGTATATCTTGGTGATAGATTTACAAAAGGTTTAGGAGAATTTATATGAAGGTAAAACAATCAGTTTCGCAAAAAATGACTCAAAGTTTGAAATTACGTCCCAAAATGATACAATCATTGGAAATGTTAACTTTGCCTTTGATGGAATTGGAACTTTATGTAAAGCAGGAAATACAAACAAATCCCGTGCTTGAATTAAAAGAAGAAAGAGAAGACGAAGAAGAAAAAAACGAAAACCAAAACGAAACCGAAACGGAAGAAACAACCGAAGAAGAAACAAAAGAAAGTGAAACCGACGAAGAACTGGAAAAAACTCTGGAAGAGGTAAAACAACTTAGCGAAACACTCGACTATTGGTATGAAGAATATATCGGCAATGAAAAGAGAGCAACACCCGCCGAAAAAGCTGATGCGGAAAAATATGTGAAAAGCATAGAAAATTATAAAGAAAAAATCTATATGCAAATTGATTTGAATCCCGAGCTTAACGAAAATGAAAAAGAATTTGCCTATGATATGATAGAAAGCATGGATTCCTACGGTTTTTTACCCTCGGATTATGATATTTATCAAGAAGCAAAAGAGTTTGATTTAAATTCCGAAGATGCCGAAAAAGTTCATAAAGTAGTAATGAAAATGGAACCGAAAGGTCTTACCGCAAGAAATCTGGAAGAATGTTTAATCGCCCAATTGGACGAAAACAGCCATGAATACGACTATGTAAAAATTTTAATCGAAAAGCATTTTGAAGATCTTATTCATAAAAGATACAAAAAAATAGCCTCTTCTATCGGTGTAACCGAAGATTTGGTAAAAAGATGGAAAGACATTATATCCAAATTGGATCCAAAACCCGGATTAAGAATACAAAATTCCGAAAAAAATTATATCGAACCTGAAATTATTTTAAAAAAAATCGACGGGAAATATGAGATTATACTAAATGATTTTAATTTTCCCAAAATCAGAATTAGCCGATATTATACAAAAGTTCTGCAACAGGTAAAGAAAAGAAAAGGTTACACCAAAGAAGATTTAAAATTCGTTCGCGATAAATTGAATTCCGCAAAATTTCTTGTGAAATCCATTTATTTAAGAAACAAAACATTAAAGGATGTGGTTAGAGAAATTATCAATTATCAATACGATTTCTTTTATAAGGACAAAAAAGTTTTAAAACCTATGGGATACGCAATTATTGCAAATAAACTCGGTGTAAACGAATCCACCATTTCAAGAGTGGTAAGATCAAAATATATCGATACGCCTTTCGGAATTATTTCATTGAAAGAGTTTTTTACAAGTAGAGCCGGTAAAGATGACGACTACAATGATATTTCACGTCAAAATGTGGAAAATATTATAAAAAATCTCATCGATTCCGAGGATAAATCAAATCCGCTGAGCGATAAGGATATTACCGATATACTCAAAGAAAAAGGTATGAACGTTTCTCGCAGGGTTGTGGCAAAATACAGAAAAGCATTGGGATATTTAAATAGTCATTTGAGAAAAGAATAATGTTACCTAATTTTTAAAAATGAATTATAATATAAAATGAAACGGAGATAAAAATTGAAAACGTATGAAGTTGCAATAATCGGTGGCGGACCGGGTGGATATGTAACTGCTATCCGGCTCAGTCAATACAAAATCAATACGGTGGTAGTGGAAAAGGAAAGATTGGGTGGAGTATGTTTGAACAAAGGTTGCATACCCACAAAATCGCTGGTAAAAATAGCGGATTTATATGCTGAAATATTAAAATCCGACGAGTATGGAATTAATGTTCAAAATCCTACATTCGATTATGAAAAGATTCATCAAAGAAAAAGCGAAGTGGTGGAAAAATTGGTTTCGGGTGTGGAATTTATATTTAAAAAACGTAAAATACCCGTAATTAATGAGAAGGCTATAAGTATAGAGAAAAAATCCGAAGGGTATGTAATAACTACCGAAAATGAAGAATTTGCGGCGGAATACATTATTATTGCCACCGGTTCAAAACCCAAAGAACTACCTTTTATAAAATTTGATCATAAATTTATTTTGTCATCCGACGATGCTTTGAATTTAACCGAATTACCGCTAGATTTGGTAATAATCGGAGGTGGTGTAATCGGATGTGAATTTGCTTCGATTTTTAACCAGTTGGGTAGTCAGGTTCAGATTGTTGAGTTTTTCCCGAATTTGATTTTCAACGAAGATAAAGAAATTTCCAAACGTATTGCCATGGTTATGAAAAAAGCCGGTATAAAATTGCACTTGAAAACTTCCGTGGAAGGTTATGAAATCAGAGATGACAAAGTTGTTTTAAAATTATCAAACGGAAAAGAGCTTGAAACGGAAAAAGTATTGATGAGTGTGGGTAGAGAACCCGTTTTTGATATTAATCTAAAAAATTTCGAACTGAAAACGGAACGCAATTTTATTATTGTCGATGAAAATATGATGACAAGTGAAGAAAATATCTTCGCTATCGGAGATGTTACCGGAAAGATGATGTTAGCTCATACGGCAAGTAAACAAGGTTTAACCGTTGCCGATATTTTGGATTATAAAATTCATAATATCCCCAAAAAAATTACGAATATAAATTATAAAAATATACCCAGATGTACATTTACAAATCCCGAAATAGCATCCGTGGGACTTACCGAAATTGAAGCAAAAGAGGAATACGGAAAAATTTTAACCGGCAAATTTCCCTTTTCGGCAAACGGAAAAGCTCTGGGAATGGGTGAAACCTTCGGATTTGTGAAAACTATTGCAGATGCAAACACAAAAAGATTATTAGGAGTTCATATTATAGGTCCCAATGCAACCGAATTAATAGCAGAAGCCGCTATATTAATAGATACCAAATTCGATATTGAAAGAATAAACAAGATGATATTCGCTCATCCCACATTATCCGAATCCATTATGGAAGCGGTAGAAGATTTGGAAGCATTGGCAATACATAAATTATAAAAAATATGGAAAGATTGATAAAAAAACCAAAGTGGTTAAAATCGCAAAAATTGGGTGCCAAAAGAGCGGTAGAAGTAGAAAAATTACTAAAAAAATATCAACTTTATACTGTGTGCGAAGAAGCAAAATGTCCCAATAGAGGGGAGTGTTTTAACAGAGGAACAGCTACCTTTATGATATTGGGTGAGCGTTGCACGAGAAATTGTACCTTTTGTGCGGTTGACAAAACTTCCAAATTACTACCGCCCGATCCGGAAGAACCCGAAAGGCTGGCCGAATTATCCAAGAAATTAAATTTGAAACATGTTGTGGTTACCACGGTAACAAGAGACGACCTTGAAGACGGTGGAGCATTCCAGTTTGTAAAAGTGATAGAAAAAATAAGAGAAAAGTGTAACGATGACGTTACAATAGAAGTCCTCACTTCCGATTTAAAAGGCGACAAAGAAGCCGTAAAAAAAATTGTTGATGCCAAACCCGATGTTTATAATCACAATATAGAAACTTGCAAAAGATTATACCCGAAAGTGCGTCCCATGGCAAAATATGAAAGATCTTTGGAATTATTAAGATTTGTTAAACAAATAGATAATGAAATGCTTACGAAAAGCGGATTTATGGTGGGATTGGGAGAAACCGAAGAAGAAGTTTATCAAATGTTGGATGATTTAAGAAAAAATAATGTGGATATAGTTACAATCGGACAATATATGCAACCAAGTATAAAACATTATCCGGTGCATGAATATGTGCATCCGGAAGTGTTTGAAAAATATAAAGAGTATGCTATTAATGTCGGATTTAAAATTGTGGAATCGGCACCTTTGGTGCGTAGTTCCTACCAAGCGGAAAAAGCACGAAAATTATTAAAAAAAAGGAGTGTATTATGAAAATCACAACGACTGCTCGCCATTTTAGTTTGACAAAAGCTTTACAGGATTATATCGAAGATTCCTGTTCAAAGCTTGAAAAGTATTTTGATCATATCATTAATGTTCACTTTATTCTCACAAGAGAGAATAATAGGAGCCATGTGGAAATGATTTTACATGTACCCAAAAATAATTTTACCGCCGAATCAGTGGACAATGATATGTATGTGGCGATATCCGATGCTGTGGAAAAAATGGAGGCTCAAATCAAAAAATTAAAAGAAAAATGGAGCAATCACAAAAAGAAAAGCTTGCTTGATAACTCTATGATATTTCACGCAAATTTAATAGAAAAAAACACAGAAAGAAAAACGGTTAAAATTAAAAGAATGGTTGCAGAACCTATGACCGTGGAAGAAGCATTAGATATATTTGAAGAAAAAAAAGAACCTTATTTCGTGTTTAAAAATTTGGAAACCGATAGAATTAACGTTTTAATTCAAAAAGATAAAGAACATTATAAACTTATTCAACCGTGATTTAATATTATGCCTGCCGTAAGGCAGGCTTTTTTTAAGAAAAAAGAATGCCGAGGCAATAATGAAAAAAAAATCGGTTTTTGATTTGTATAATGATTTAAAAGATAAAGTCGCCCTAACATTGGTTACCGAATGGGATAGAGAACTTTTGATAAGAAGAAAACTATCAAAATATATTTTACGTCCGGGATTGGCTCTAACCGGTTTTTTTAACCACTTTGAATCAGACAGAATACAACTGATAGGGGAAACCGAACTATTATTTTTGCAATCCATAGAAAATGATGAATCCAAAAAAGATAATGTAAAAGAATTTTTTAAATTTGATATTCCGATGATAGTGGTTGCAAAAAGAAAACGCGTACCCTCATATTTTATTGAATACGGGAATAAATATAATGTTCCCATATTTCAAACTTATGAAGACACAGATTCCATTTATTTGATATTAAGACAATATTTGGACCGAGTAATGACCAAAACCGCAAATGTGCCGGCGTCTCTTATATCGGTGTATAACGTGGGTATCTTAATACAAGGCGATGAAGGCTTCGGTAAAAGTGAAACATCTTTGGAACTCATTAAAAACGGACATCAATTTGTATGCGATGAAAATGTTTTTTTGTGGAATAATAACGGTACCGTGATAGGAGAAGCATCAAAGGATAAAAACGGAAATAGATACTATCCGCTAAAAATCAGAGGTATTGGTGAAATCAGAATAGACAAGGTGTTTGGTGTGCAATCGATTTTAGAAAATAAGGAAGTGAACATCAGAGTAATATTTTCGGTTGACGATTATGATGTAATCGAGGGAACGAAAGATAATTTTATTACGGAAGGAGAATCTTTGATAGGTGTGGAAATTCCCACCGTTTATATCAATATCAAAACCAATAAAAATATAGCAAGTCTTATAGAAATGTTGGCAATTCAATATTTATCAAAAAATGTTTTTAAAGAAAAGAAATGATGAAAAGAAAAGTGATATTAAAAAATAGACTCGGATTACATATCAGACCCTGCAGTATGATTGTGAAAGCCGCAGGTAAATACAAAGCCGATTTGAAGATAAAAAATCAGCAGAATATGACGGTGGATGGCAAAAGTATGTTAGAACTTATGCAATTGGCGGCTATGTACGGAGATGAAGTGGAACTCATTGCAGATGGTCAGGACGAAAAAGAATTGTTGAATGAAATCACAAAATTATTTGAAGATAAATTCGGAGAAGATTAAAAATGTTTAGATATAATGCAGTAGCATTATCACCGGGTGTTGCAATAGGAAAATTGCAAATAATTAAATTCGATTCTCTTGAAATTAAAAACAAAAAAATCAATCCCGATGAAATAGAAAAAGAAATAAAAAATTTTAATGAGATATTAAAAAAAGCCGTTGAAGAACTGGAATATTTGATAAAAGAATTTTCATATTCAAAAGAAAATAAAGACATATTGGTTGCCCACAAAATGATATTAAAAGATAAGAAAATAAATGAAGATATTCATAAACTAATTAGGAACGAATTGATGAGTATGGAGCAGGCAATCAATGAAAAATACAATCAAATTATCGATGTGGTAAAAACCATTAATAAAAATACGGTTATGGAAAGAGCGGATGACTTTGAGGATGTGAAACAGAGGTTACTTACCCACATTTTACAATCGGATAAAAATATTTTGGACGAAGTAAAACCCGAAAGAATTATCTATGCAAAAAGAATCACACCTTCATTCGTGGCAAATTTATACAAAAAGAAAGTAAAGGGCATATATCTTGAACAGGGTTCACGAACATCTCACACCACTATAATTGCGCGTTCTATGAATATTCCCATGGTTACCGGGGTTAAAGAATTTGAACAAATCGCAAAGGATGGACAGAATATAATAATAGACGGTTCCAAAGGAAAATTGGTGGTAGAACCGGACGATCTCACAATTCGCGAATATGAAGAATTTATAGCCGAAAAAGAAAGTTATAAAAAAAGATTAAAATCACTAATAAAATATAAAACCGCAACGAAAGACGGAAAATCAATCAAATTAATGGCAAATATCGAAATACCCGAAGAAATAGACAGGGTTGTTACAAATCATAGCGAAGGAATAGGTTTGTTTAGAACGGAATTTTTATTTATGGAAAAACAAACCTATCCTACCGAAGATGAACAATACAAAATCTATAAAGACCTTTCCGAAAGAATTTATCCCGAAGAAATTATTATAAGGACGATAGATATCGGAGGCGATAAAGTTCTAAAAAGATTAAATATTTCAAAGGAAAAAAATCCCTATCTCGGTTTTCGAGGCATTCGTATTTCTTTGCATGATACCAATTTGTTCAAACATCAAATACGAGCTATTTTAAGAGCAAATATAAAAGGAAATTTAAAAATAATGTTTCCTATGATTTCAGATGTTCGCGAAGTGTTGGAGTCAAAAAGTATTATCAACGAGTGCATCAATGAATTGGAGAATGAAAATATTCCTTATAATCCCGATTTGGAAGTGGGAGCTATGATAGAAATTCCTTCTGCCGCATTAACATCGGATGCTTTGGCAAAGGAATGTGATTTTTTTAGTATCGGAACAAATGATTTGGTGCAATATACTCTGGCTGTGGATAGAAATAGCATATCGGTTCAGGATTATTATCAGCCGGCTCATCCTGCGGTGCTAAAGTTAATCGATATGACCGTAAAAAATGCTCATAAAAACAATATAAAAGTAGCTGTTTGCGGTGAAATGGCTTCCGAGAGTAAATTTATTCCTTTGCTTATCGGTTTGGGTGTGGACGAATTGAGCGTAAGTCCGGGTCTTTATCTTTATGTAAAAGATATAATTATGAATACGGAATATAAAAAAGCTCAAAAATTGGCGGAATTGGTTAAAAACGAAA
>CAZUGB010000162.1:0-3992 GCA_964619925.1 uncultured Candidatus Cloacimonadota bacterium | reverse complement strand
AAAAAAATTTAATCTTTGACAAAATCGAGCTATTTTTCCACTTTACAAAAAAAGAAATTATTCATATAAGATTTTTATTAAGAGGAGAGATTATGAAATATTTTATTGCTGTTATTTCTATATTTTGTAGTATGTTATTATATTCTTTTGAAGTTTCTGTTCCGAATAGTAGCTATAACCTATTAAAAAAAAGCGGGTATGATATAATTAACACGGATAACTCAACCTTTTTGGATAAACCCGGATATCCTATGTTGCCGGTAAAAACAATTAAAATAATTCTACCTTTCGGTGAAAAAATTAAAAATGTTGCAGCTAATTCTTCTACCGAGCTTTTGGAAAACAAATTCAATATTATTCCATATTCAATAAACGTTCCCACAAATACCGAACCGCAAAAAAAAATATATAAATCTTCAATCTATTCAAAAAATCAATATTATCCCGAAAGATTTTATCAAATAATCGGTACTCAATACAAAAACGGTGTAGCAGTACTTTTGATAAATACCTTTCCTTTTCAATACAATCCGATTACAAAAAAGATAAAATATAATAAAAACATTCAATTTATTTTAAACACGCAAACCGATAACAATCTCAAAGAAAAGGAATTAAAATTCTTATTAAATAGCAAAAAATTGGTTAAGTTATTTGATAATACCTTTTATAATAAAACCGCTTTAACTTCCTACGAAACAAATATCTCATATCAAAAATCATCAAAATCGTCTTTGGTAAACACATCAAATCCTTATGATTATATTATCATCACAAATCAATCGTTGGAAACAAGCTGGACAAGTTTTATTTCTCACAAACAATCTTTGGGGCTTAATGTAAATCTCTACACAACGGAAGATATTTATGCAAATTATTCGGGATATGACAATGCGGAAAAAATAAGAAACTTTATCATAGATGCTTACAGTGTTTGGAGTGCCACAAATCATCCTTTGCAGTGGGTACTATTGGGAGGCGATACATCCGTAATTCCTTCCAGACTTGTGAAGGTTTATGCCTATTGGAGTTCTACTTGGAACAACCGTTCTTTTTATTCTGATAATTATTATGCCGGTTTGGACGGAGATTGGGACAACGACCAAGATCACATTTTCGGAGAAGGAGACGATTCCCAAAAACCCTCTGATTTAACCGATACATTGGGTACAAACGGCGAAGAAGCCGATTGGTTTTATGAAATATCCGTTGGACGAGCATCTTTGGAAACTAACACCGAAATAAGTAATTGGATTAATAAAACAACATCTTATGAAAACCTAAATATATCTTCCGCAGAATATTTAAGAACCGCTACCATGGTGGGCGAATATCTTGGCGGCGGAGCATACGGTGCCGATTGTATGGATGAAATTACACGATACCTCACCGATTTTGATTTCACAAAATTATATCAAAAATACGGCACATATTCAAAACAAAATGTCATTGATGCCATTAATAGCGGAACCAATATCGTTTCACACATAGGACACGGTTATTATTCAAAAGTTTGCAATATCTACGACGGTGATGTGGATACCTTGCTCACAAATACCGATTATTGCTTATTTTACACGCAAGCCTGCTACACCGGTATGATGCAACTTAGCTGTATAGCGGAATCATTTATAGAAAAGGAACACGGAGCTTATGCCTACATAGGAAATTCTCACTACGGTTTTTATAGTTCATATGAGCAACAAGGTTCAAGTCAATTGATAGAAAGAGAATTTTTTGATGCCATACAAAATGAAAACATAAAAAATTTGGGTAATGCGAATTTGGATTCCAAACAGGATCTTTATCCCGCTATGGGACCTGCAAGTTCATTGAGATTCGTAGGAATGGATATTACTCTTTTCGGCGATCCTCATCTTTCGTTATATACCGATGTGCAAAATGTTACAGCAGAACAAACGGCTTCAAACACATTGAAAATCACCTATTCGGATACACCCGGAAGCGGAGCGGATAATATATCTAATTATTCCGTTTATCAAAGAGATGATGCCACATCACAAATATCCGTTTCTTCATTGTCAATATCGGGTAATGATGTATATCTTTATCTTAATTCCGATTTGCAAGAAGGTATCCCCTACAATCTTCAAATATCCAACGTTGTCGGGATAAAAAATCCCACTATTCGCCCGATAAAAACGCTTTCCAATATTATTGAATTAAGTATTATTACACCTACGGTTTGGACATCGTCAAACAGTCCGTATTACATCTATAAAAACTTGTTAATAAACGGTTCAAATTTAAAAATCGAAGCGGGTACAACTATAAAATTCAATCAAGACAGTTATATGATAATTTTTAATAACGGCTGGGTAAAAGCCATTGGTGACAGTTCAAATAAGATTGTTTTTACTTCTTATAATGATTCGACCCGTGCAAATAGAGGCGATTGGGATGAAATTTATATTTACAGAGATGCTTTTTTCGATAGCATTCGTTTTGAAAATTGCGATATAAGTTATGCCACAAACGGCATGGTATTTGATTCGCTTTCTACGGCATATCTATCTGATATAAAAATTTCCAACTGTTCAGAAGACGGCATTTATTCCTATTTTGCAAATCCCACGATAAAAAAAACCATTATAACAAATTGTCGTAACGGTCTTTATTTGGAACATTCGGACCCTGCGGTTTCAAATATTGTGTGTTATCAAAATGATCAATACGGCATTTATTTGCTTGATAATTCTTCTTTAAATCTTACCAATTCGATTATTTGGCAAAATATTTCAGGGGATTTTTATAATGATAATTCGATATTGGATGTTTCATATTCCGATACGCAAATTCTTTATTCGGGAACAGGTAATATTTCTTCCAATCCTCTTTTTACGGATACCGTAAATTTCTTTTTGGATGAATTTTCACCATGTATTGACAGCGGTAATCCTGCATCCGATTTTGACCCTGATAATACAATTGCGGATATGGGAGCGAAATATTTTTATCAACCATCTCATCTTGATAAACCCGCAATTAGTAATATCACAATATCCGATAGCTTGATTAATTTGAGTTGGGATAAAATTAGCGGAGCAATATTTTACAAGGTTTATTCTTCACAAAATCCCTATACCGGCTTTATACTTGAAACCGAAAATTTAAAATCCACCACTTGGACAGATACAACAAATAGCGATAAAAAATTTTATTATATTTCTTCGGGTAACAATAGAAATTAGGTTTTTAATTTTTTCTTTCTTGCCGCCGGAAACAAGATATTATTCAATATCAAACGATACCCCGGAGAATTTTTGTGTAAATCCAATATTGTTGGCGGATCGCCTAGCATATGTTGATAATCTTCCGGATCATGACCGCCATAAAAAGTAAATGTACCTTTTCCGAGATTTCCGTGAAGATATTTAACTTCGTCGGTTCCGGGAGTTTCGGCTAAAATTATCACACTGTTTTTTATATATTTTTTGTGAAATGATGTTGTTTGTCCCAAAAACCCGTTGATGATATTAGTATGATCTTGTGTGAGCATAGTGGGAACGGGATCATATTTTGCCGAAAAATCAAATAATTGAAAATAATCCGCTTCCGGTCCTCGTAGTTTTGCATAATCACTGGCATCTATTGATGAAAATTCATAAATCATCGGATTGGTTATCAAAGTAAAATTTGTAAAAGCAAAGGTTTGAGAATAATCCAGTTTGTTTTGATAATTAGGATCTATGCCGTCACCGTCGAACACGGAAGCCACAATATCGGTATTACCTGCGGCAAGAGCAATATCGATAGTATCGGTAGCGGCACACATGGCAAATAAGAAACCGCCGTTCATCACAAATTTTCGTATTTCTTTTGCAACCGCATGTTTTAATTGCCAAACCTTTTTAAAACCTAATTTTCTTGCCATGGCTTTATTAACTTTTACCTCTTCTTTATACCACGGTCTATTTCTCGAAGATGCATAAAATTTCCCGAATTGTCCTGTAAAATCCTCGTGATGAAGA
>CAZUGB010000161.1:0-9382 GCA_964619925.1 uncultured Candidatus Cloacimonadota bacterium | reverse complement strand
GAATATTTGGATTCTTTAATAAAAAGGGGAATCATAAGATTTTGGGTTGCCGGTGAAGATTTTTCCAATGCCTATCCTACGGGTAAAAAAATAATCTCCACTTTTAAATGGATATTATCGGATTTTGATTATAATAAAAAGAACAAAGGTATTACTTTAATTGTTTTATAAAAGTATTGGAAAAAATTTTATAGAAGGATAGTTTCTATTTATTTTTTAGTTTGAAAAGCCTTCTATACAAAGGCAAAGAACTATAATGTTGACGATATAAATAGGGTTTATAATTTGTCTTGTCAATTTATTAAAAGGAGGCTTGTATGAAAACAACCATTGGTAAGAAAATGAATACTTCATTTTCCATTATTTTATTTTTTGTCATTTTAGCTTTAATCTTTGTAATATTTGTGAGCAATCGAACCTTATCCAAGAGCAAAGTTTTAGCAAACAAAAAGTTTCCCGTTATGATGAAAATGGAAGATTTAAAACTATCTATTTATAATCGAAGAGTATTATTTGATCAATTTTTAACAACCAGAAAACCCGGCATATTAAAGCAAATAACATCAATGAATAACGATATTCAAAAAGCTATGTCGGCTCTTGGTAATGATAAAAACAAAATTTTACCTTTGTATAAAGAGTATAACAAAAAATTTGAAAATGTTATTTCTTATATCAAGGCAAATCCTTCCAAGTTATCCAATGCAATGAGAAAAACGGCCATTGCGGATAAATATTTTAATGATACTTTGGTTCCCGCAATAGATAAATTGGTGGCTCAAAGACAAAAAGAAACCGATAAACTGGTAACACAAATTCAAGCAAGTTTAAAGACTTCACAAATGATTTTTATTATTATCGGTATAGTGATAGTAATAATAGGATTTGTTCTTTCCGGCAGATTAACAAAAGGTTTAACCACACCAATCAAATCGCTTACAAAAGTTACGGATAAAATCAGTATGGGTGATTTTGATGCCAATATAGAAGTAAAAACCGGCGATGAAATCGAAGAATTGGCTAACGCCATTGATAGAATGAAAAGAAGTCTTCAAAAAGCTATGGAAAGATTAATGAATAGGTAAAGAAAAACTTTACGATAAACTTTTAGCCCTTTGTTCACGAAGGGCTTTTTTGTTTTTATGGTAACCGATGATATGATAAAATATAAAGAATAATAACTTTACACAAATAGCAAGTTACAAAAGTTGAGTAAAAAATTAAAGCGGAGAAAATAATGAGTAAATTAATGATTAGCGTTTCCGGTATCAGAGGGATTTTCGGAGAAACATTAACACCGGATAATGTATTAAGATATGCGGCGCATTTCGGTAAATTCGTAGGCGGCGGAAAGATAATAGTAGGTAGAGATTCGCGTGTTACCGGTCCTATAATGTATCATGCAATAGTAGCCGGACTTACAAGTGTGGGCTGTGATGTGGTAAATATAGGAATAGCTTCCACCCCCACCGTGCTTCTTGCCGTGGAAGAAAGTGACGCAAACGGTGGTATTGCCATTACGGCTTCACACAATCCCGCACAATGGAATGCAATGAAATTCGTTGATAAAAACGGTATGTTCCTAATTCCCGAAAAAGCCGATAAATTCATAAAAATGTTAGATAACAAACCTTTATTTGTCGATTGGGATAAAACCGGCAAAATTTTTGAAGATTTAAACGCTACCGAAAGGCACATAAAAAAGATATTACAAATTCCATACATTGATGTGGATAAGATTCGTTCCAAAAAGTATAAGGTTGTGATAGATTCCGTGAACGGAGCAGGAGGGCTGATATCTCCGAAATTATTAAAAGAATTGGGATGTGATGTTATCGAGATAAATTCCGAACCAACGGGGATTTTTGCGCATACTCCGGAACCTTTGAATAAAAATTTAATACAGTTGGAGCAAGCGGTAAAAGATACCGGTGCCGATATCGGATTTGCTACCGATCCCGATGTGGACAGACTTGCTATCGTATCGGAAAAGGGTATGGCAATAGGGGAAGAATTTTCGTTATTGCTTGCGGAAGATTTTGTATTGCAACATAAAAAAGGTGATATTGTTACAAATCTTTCTTCTTCCATGGCATCGGAAGATTTGGCAAAAAAATACGGTGTGAATGTTCACAGAACCAAAGTGGGCGAAATAAATGTAGGCAAAAAGATGAAAGAGGTAAATGCCGCAATCGGAGGTGAAGGCAACGGAGGAATTATTTGTCCCGAGGTTCATTACACCAGAGATGCTCCGGTAGGAATGGCATTGATTTTGGCATATATGGCTAATACCGATAGCAAAATTTCCGATTTGGTTAATGAAATACCCAGATATTATTTTGCAAAAGATAAAATAACGGTAGAACCTTCTCTATTGGATACGATTATTCAAAAAGTTCCCGAATTGTTTGCAAATTATAAAATTGATAATACCGACGGATATAAAATTTTGGGTGATAAATTTTGGATTCATATCCGAAAGTCCGGAACGGAACCGATTATTAGAGTTTATACTGAAAGCGAATCGGAAGAAAAATCAAAAAAATTATGTGACGATACGATAAAAAAGTTATTACAAAAATAAATCGGATTTGACAAAATATATTTGCTCTTTAAAAAAGAACAAAGTTAAATAAAGGAGGCATTATGGACAAAAAAGATTTTATGGAAACAGTAAAGCGTGAAATAAATGAAACCATAGCCAGAATTTTTGATAAAGTGGAAGATATTAGCCAAAGTTCTCTAACAAAGTTAAAAATAGAAAAAATCAAAAGAAGAGTAAAAAATTACCAAGCGGAAATTGGGCGAAATATTTTTAAAAATCAAGATAAGTATCATGATTTTATCGAAAGTAACCCTGAAATAAAACAACTTCTTGATAAGATTATCCGATTGGAGGATGAAATTGATATTCAATATGAACGCTTGAATGAAATGAAAGAAAAAGAAGAAAAAATCAAAACCAAAACGGAAGAATCCGACGATAAACACAATTTTTCATTGTAAATGATACAGGGTAGAGTATTAGCTATTGATTACGGAGAGGTAAGGGTAGGCATAGCCCTCTCCGATCCTCTTCGCATTTTAGCCACACCGTTTGTGGTTTTAAAAAATGATGGAAATCTTTTGGAGAATATAAAGAAAATAATTATCGAAAAGCAAGTTTCTCAAATAGTTCTGGGTTTGCCTATAAATCTGAAAGGTAAAGATTCAAAAAAAACCGAAGAAATAAGAGAATTTTATCGGAACTTAAAGGATTATATGTCTTTGCCTATCGAATTAGTTGATGAGAGATTCACCACATACGAGGCAAATGCCGAATTAAAAAAAATGGGATATTCCGTAAAAGAATCCCGAAAAGTTATTGATAAAATAGCCGCTTCTCTGATTTTGAAATCTTATCTTAAACAAATTTGATTTATGAAAAAACTTCTTTTTCTTTTTATTGTTTTGATATTGTCTTTGTCATCAATTTATTTTGTTTCCAAATATACAAAAAAAACTCATATCCCCGAAACACTGATTAGCATCAAAAAAAACAGTTCGGTTAGAGATATTGCAAATCTATTGTATAAAGAAAAAATCATTAATAGCCCTACGCTTTTTTATCTTTATGTGCGAATAAAAGGTTATGAACGAAAAATGCAAGCCGGCACATATCTTTTTAAAGGTGATTTGAGCTTGGTGGATATTATCAAAATTATTGAAAAGGGGAAGGTTTATCTAAAAAAAATCACTTTTCCCGAGGGATGGACATACAAAAAAATAGCAAAGCGTCTATCATCAAATAAGTTGGCGAATTATAAAAAATTTATCGCTCTATGTGAAAATAAAAACTTTGTTAAACAAGTTACCACATTTTCAAAACCGACAATAGAAGGTTTTTTGTATCCCGACACATATTATTTTCCCGAAGGTGTTTCTGAAAAATTTATTATCAAAAAAATGGTTGAAAATTTTTATAAACATACCGCTCAATTGGATTTTAAACCGGATTTTATTTTGAATTTTTATCAAACCGTTATTATGGCATCAATAGTGGAAAGGGAATCGGGATTGGATAGTGAAAAACCGCTTATTGCAGGGGTTTATATCAAAAGATATTTAAAAGGATACAAATTGCAGGCAGACCCTACCGTTGCATATGCTTTGGAATTAAAAGGCAAAAGAAGAAGAAAATTGTATTACAAAGATTTGGAAATTGATTCGCCTTATAACACATATCTCTACAAAGGACTACCTCCCACACCGATTTCCAATCCTTCCATATCAACAATAAAAGCGGTTTTAAATTATGAACCTACCGATTATCTTTTTTTCTTTGCAAATGAAGGAAAACATATTTTTTCAAAAAATTATAAAGCGCATTTAAGAAAGCAAAACATCATAAAATATAATCGTTAGAAATCAAAAAAAGTCTGTGATAATTTATATCCATCAGCCGCACTACTTATAATTCCTCCCGCATATCCCGAGCCTTCACCGACAGGGTACATATTTTTCACCGAAACCGATTGAAAACTTTCTTTGTGTCTTAAAATCCTTATCGGCGAAGAAGTTCTTGATTCCATTCCGAGTAATACACCGTTTGAAATAAAGCCGTTTATTTTCTTATCAAAGTTTTTTAGTCCCTTGTAGATAGTTTCGGAAAGAAAATCCGGAAGTATGTTAGAAAAATTTGCGGGGTAAATACCCGGTGTATAAGAAGTTTGTAATGTCTTATCCGATTTTTTATGTTTGATAAAATCCAATGCGGTTTGAAAAGGTGAGAAGTAGGGAAGAGGTAGAAAAAAAGCCACTTGTTCCAAAAATCGCTGAAATTTGATACCGTCTAATGGTTTTTCTCCGAAATCTTTTTGCGATACGGTTACTACGATGGCACTATTTGCAAATTGATTGTTTCTATCTGAAAAACTCATACCGTTTGTAACCTGCATGTTTTTTTCGGAAGCGGAAGCTACCACATATCCCCCCGGACACATACAAAAACTGTATATGCCGCGATTATCAACCTTTGCCGTAAGTCTGTAACTTGCATTGCCCAACACCTTATAATGTTTTCCGTAAATTGCTCTATTTATAAAATCCTGTTTGTGTTCTATACGTAATCCTACGGCAAAAGGTTTGGAAATAATATTTATTCCTTTTTGATATAACAATTCAAAAGTATCTCTTGCGGAATTTCCTACCGCCAAAATCAAAATGTTAGGTTGGAATGATTGATTGTTAATCTTTATTCGGGTTATTTTGTTTTCTTTTAAATAAATATCAGTTAGTTTGGAATTATAGAAGAATTTTGTGTTTTTTGAGATAAGATAATTTCTGATATTAGTAATAATTTCTCTTATTTTATCGGTGCCGAGATGTGGCAAAGCGTCGGTTTTAATATCTTTTTTTGCGCCGAAGCGAATTAGATAATCATAGATTTTTTGAGTGTAATAATCCTGATTTCGTGCGGTTAATTTGGCATCTGAAAAAGTGCCTGCTCCGCCTTCGCCGAATTGAACGTTTGAATTGGTATTTAATTTGCCTGTTTCCCAAAAGGTTTTTACGGTTTTTTCTCTATTTATGATAGATTCGCCGCGTTCGAAAATATACGGTTCGTAGCCTGCTTCCACCAAGCCGAGAGCCGCAAATAATCCCGCAGGTCCAGCCCCAATGACAAAGGGGTGTTTATCTGCGGAATTATTTACTTTTTTTATATATGGCAAAGGATTTTTGTAGGCTAATACGTCATTTCCTTTTAAATCTTTGATATCCGAAGTGATTAGGCAGGTGTAATTATATTTTATGTTGCTTTTTTTTCTTGTATCCAAAGATTTTTTTTGAATGGAAATTTCTTTTACCGAGCTGCGGTCAATTTTTAATTTTTTGGCAATAATAAAAGAGAGATCTTGTTTTTCGTATATCGAAGCCGAGATATTTTTTATCAGGTATTTTTTTATTCCCATTCAAGCAGTCTTCTTTCACCTTCCAGTTGTCTTATTTCCGTAATATCTTCGCTTACTTCCAATGTGCCGAGATATTTGCCTTCTTTGTTTCTTACGGCGTAATACTCTATCAGAACAAATTTTCCTTTCATTTGAATCCAAAATCGAGCCTTGTTCTTTTTGCCGCTTTTAAAACTATCTAATATTTTTTCTACTATATGAACGCTTTCTGGTGGGTGGCAATTTTGAACTTTTCTACCCAGTATGGAAATGTGTCTGTGAAAAAATCGTTCTTCGGGTTTTGAGAAAAATTTCACTTCGTCGGTTGCATCTATAAATGTAATATCCGCAGGAATGGAATTTATAATTGCGTAGGTTTCTTCTTCGGTAAGCGAACCGGTATCAAAATGAAAAGTTTTTTCGTTTTTTTCTTCCGAAACAATTTTAGTATCGGTTTTTTTAGCTTTAAAGCGTTCTTTTGGTGGTGTGTAATATGCAAAACCCGTTTCTCTGTTTTCTTCGTCGATAATTTCCCAATCTTCATCTGTTAAAGATTCGTAAGCGGCGGGGAATAGTACTATGTTATCTTTTATCACCATTCCGAACATCAAAAAGAATAATTCGCCTACCAACATATTAAGATTATGATCAAATGCGGATACTTTATTTGCATATTCGATAGTTTCTTTTAATTTCTTTCTTATGTCGTTGTGAATAGACCAATGCAATTGAAGGCATTTATATTTTTCCCAACGTTTTTCAAGAAAAGAGAATAGGATATTTTCCTTTTTTACATAGTGAATTTCAAATTCGTTCAACTTTGTTAAATATTGTCTTAATTTGATAACATCCTGCTTTCTAATGGTTCCTTTTAACTCATTCAATATCTTTTCAAGAGCTTTGTTTTCTTCTATCAAATCTAACAAAGGATGTGGTGCCGAAGGTTTTTCCCAACCGTAATCATTAAGCGGGTTATAAACAATGTTCATAATTTTATCGATTACGGTTTTGAGAGTTTTCATATCGTAGCCTTTTTCTATTATTTCATCCACAATTATTACCATATCCATAGGTGTAATTCGTTGAATGTAGGGCTTGTAGGTATTATAAAGCGACAGACCGTCTTTGTCCGTCATAAAACCTTCGAAAAATTCCAATAGTTTTTCAATTCTTTTTTCTTTGTTATTAATAAATTCCGACATTTTTCACCCCTATCTTATAATATAAAAAAAACCGCTAAGTTAATAGCGGTTTGGAATATTATTTGTGTTTTTTTTTACTTATTTAATTCTTTATCGAGTTCTTGGAAAGCCTGAGAAGCTTTAAATTCATTATAAAGAGCTTCTTCGTTTTTGATTTGATTAGCAAGTTTTTTGTTTATGGAATCTTTGGGAATGCTAACTCTAACGAAAGTTTTGTATCTGTTATCATCGGTAATTATGGTTTCTTGTTTTGTAACAAGCGCATTGGTGAATTTGGTATCTGCGATTACTTTAACAACTTTGGAAGTAAGGGCTAAAACCTGAGGATTGTTAACGCCTGCTTCCTGTTCAAAATTTTTAACCATACCCTTTACATATGCTTCCACATATTGAGCGGCTTGAAGCATGGCATTTGCATAAGCGGCATCATAAGATATATTTTGTGAAGCTTTTGTAGCCATACCGAACGAATGAACATATTCGTCACTATCTTGAACTTGCCACCAATCGGGATAATAAACTTTTTTCACACCTTTAGGACCATTTGAACCGCCGCAGCCAAAAAGTAATAATGCAACTACGGCAATGAGTAACAATAACTTAAAACTTTTCATTTTTCCTCCGTTTATTTCACAGAATTTTATAAAGTCATTCATATTTTACAGACTTTTTTGTCAAATTAAAATCTTTTCCGAACTTAAATAATTAACTTCCTTTTAATAAAAAACTTTGACCACCGGAAAAAATTATTAACTTTTTATGTGAATTTAAGGAAGGTGTATGAAATTATATGGTATATAAAATTATAAACTTTTTTGTTAAAATAAAAATGGCTTGACGTTAAAAAGTTTATCAAAAATTAGATAAATAAATTCGAGTAGTTTATTGATTATTAATTTCTTATTGAAAAAAAAGAGGTTTGTCTATGGGTATAGAAAATTTTATAAATAAAATAATATGTGGTGACGCTATAGAAGTAATGAAAAAAATGCCGGACAAATCTATTGATTTGGTTGTAACTTCACCACCCTATAATCTGAAAAATTCAACCGGAAACGGAATGAAAGATGGTCGGGGGGGTAAATGGAAAAATGCCGCACTTGTTCATGGATATTCAAATTATGACGACAATATGCCCCACAATGAATATGTAAAATGGCAAAGAGAATGTTTATCTGAAATGTTTAGATTATTAAAAGATGACGGAGCCATATTTTATAATCATAAATGGAGAGTACAAAAAGGATTATTGCAAGATAGATCGGATATCGTTTCAGGTTTTCCGGTTAGACAAATTATAATCTGGAAAAGAAAGGGAGGAATTAATTTTAATCCGGGTTATTTTTTGCCGACTTATGAAGTTATTTATTTAATCGCTAAGCCAAAATTTAAATTAGTTCCAAAAGCTAATGCATATGGAGATGTTTGGGAATTTAAGCAAGAAATGAAAAACAAACATCCCGCTCCGTTTCCTGTAGCTCTTATTGATAGAATTATAAGCTCTACTTTTGCAAAATTGATTTTAGACCCATTTGTTGGCTCAGGAACCACAGCTATTACTGCAATGGGCAACAATAGAAATTTTATTGGAATTGATATTTCACCCGAATATTGTGAAATGGCAAAAAAACGAATTGAAAGAAATAAAAAGAAATCTGAAGTTATTATTTTAAAATCTAATTTTGAATCAATGTTTTACTAAAAAATGAAGTTATTCTCTAAGCAAGATTTAATAAATAAATTATTGGAAATATCCAAATTAGGATGGGTAGAAAATAGAAGACATGGTAATAGCGGAGGAATAGGTAATACTCTTGAAGATTTATTGGGAATTGAAGAAAATAATTTGCCTATTCCTAATGCGGCAGAATGGGAATTAAAAGCTCAACGAAGAAATACATCTTCTTTAACTACACTTTTTCATAGTGAACCTTCTCCAAGAGCCATAAAATTTGTTCCGTCAATATTATTACCTAAATATGGTTGGAAACATAAGAATGCCGGTATCAAGTATCCACTCTCAGAAATGAGCTTTCGACAAACCATTAATGCTAAATCATATAGTAATAGAGGTTTTATAATTAAAATCGATAAAACTGAGAAAAAAGTTTTAGTTTCATTTAACAGTGAAAAAGTTCATGATATCCATAAAGAATGGCTTAAAAGTGTTGAAAAAAGAATTGGGCTAGACGAGTTATTTCCACAACCATATTGGGGATTTGATGATTTAAAACATAAGGCAGGAACAAA
>CAZUGB010000160.1:0-2390 GCA_964619925.1 uncultured Candidatus Cloacimonadota bacterium | reverse complement strand
AATTCCAAAATAATTTGACCGTTTCAATACAGGGTGAAATAAAATTTCCCGGCGATTATTTGATTAAAGAAAACAAAACCACATTATTGGAAATTCTTACAAAAGCCGGTGCTCCCAACGAATATGCCGATTTAAAAAGAGCTATGCTAATCAGAAAATCAAATCGAGTTCCTCAGGATGATTTCGATCCCGAATTTGAAAGATTAAAACTCTTATCAATATCGGATATGACACCGGATGAATATTCGTATTTTAAGGCAAAAAGTAAATTATTGGAAGGATTGGTAGAAGTAGATTTTGAAAAACTATGGAATACAAAAGACAAAAAATATGATATTTTATTAAAAGACGGCGACCAAATTTATATTCCCGATAAACGTTTAACCGTGGAAGTATTAGGACAAGTAAAAAATCCCGGAAAATACACATATATCAATGGCAAAGATTATCTATATTACATCAATCAGGCCGGTGGATTGGCTCTACGACCTAACAAAAGACACATTAGAGTGATAAAATACCGAACCGGTACTTGGGCAAAACCCAATCAAACCGTGATAAAACCCGGTGATAAAATATTTGTTCCCGAAAAACCGAGATATGATTATGTGAAAATTACAAAAGATATTTTACAAATTCTTACCAGTGCAGCTACATTGTATTTTATGAGAAATAGTTTTAAATAAATAGAGAGGTAAAAAATGAATATTATAGTTTGCGTAAAACAAGTTCCCGATACTACGGAAGTTAAAATTGATCCCGTAACAAAAACACTGGTTCGTGACGGAGTGGAAAGCATATTAAATCCTTTTGATTTGTATGCCATTGAAGAAGCTTTAAGACTAAAAGAGCAATTCGGCGGAAAAGTAACCACAATTTCCATGGGACCACCTCAGGCGGAAAAAGCTCTAAGAGAAACCATAGCTCTTGGTGCCGACGAAATGATTCTTCTTACCGATAGAAAATTTGCAGGAGCTGATACTTTAGCCACCAGTTTAACTTTGGCAAAAGCTATCGAAAAGATTGGAGAATATGATCTTATTCTTTTCGGGCAACAAGCTATCGACGGAGATACCGCACAAGTAGGTCCCGAAGTAGCCGGTCATTTGGGTATTCCTCAGGCTTGCTTCATTAGAAAAATAGAAGAAGTCAAAGACGGTAAAATTACGGTTGAAAGATTAATGGAAGACGGTTATGACAGAATTCAATTGGATTTACCCGCCGCTATTACCGTGGTTAAAGAAATAAATACTCCGCGTCTTCCTTCCCTTAGAGGAAAAAGAAACGCAAGAAAAGCCACACTTATTACTATGACCGCTGATGATTTGGGTTTATCCGAGAACGAAATAGGTCTAAACGGATCGCCCACTCAGGTTGTGGAAACCTTTACACCGCCTGTTAAAGCCGGAGGCGAAAAATACGAATTACCCGCTGAAGAATTGGCGGATATTCTTTATAAAAAATTAAAAGAATTCGGATTGTAATTTAAGATCAGATGATCAAATATCCAGATATTTCACCTACAATATTTTCTTTGGGTCCGTTCCAGATACGATGGTACGGACTTTTGTATATTATTAGCTTTATAATCGGATATATTTTTATAAAAAAAGCCTACAAACAAAGAAATATCGAGATTTCAAAAGAAGATTATGACAATCTTTTGTTTAACGTTATGCTGGGAGTGATTATCGGTGGTCGAATAGGTTACATATTATTTTATAACTTTTCATATTATCTTCACAATCCGCTAAAAGTTTTCGCTTTTTGGGAAGGCGGTATGTCTTTTCACGGCGGTGCATTGGGTGTGATAGTAGCCGGTTTGTTATTTTGTAAAAAGCATAAATTTTCTTTCTATAAATTGGCAGATCCCGCTATGTTTTTGGTAGCTATCGGACTTGGCTTGGGTAGGTTAGGAAACTTTATAAACGGTGAACTCTACGGACGACCTACCACAGTAGCTTGGGCAATGAAATTTCCCGACGACCCTTTTGGCGTTCCCAGACATCCTTCCCAATTGTACGAGTTTTTTCTTGAAGGAATAATTCTTTCTGCAATTTGTTTTTATCTTTATAAAAAAAACCTAAAAGAAGGTATTGTTTTTTGGAGTTTTATCGGCTTTTACGGTATTTTTAGAATCTTTATAGAATTTTTCAGAGAACCGGATCCTCAACTTGGATTTATATTGTTTGGCAAATTCACTATGGGACAACTTCTTAGTTCTCTTATGATTATTGTTTCCATAATCGGAATATTTCTTATCAAAAGGAAAAAATGAAAAAAATCCTACCTGTTCTAATTATTTTGTTATTAACCTTCGGCTGCGTTCACAATATTGCCTACAACAAAGATTTTATTTTAAAACAAATAGAAAAATGGAACAACTTTAT
>CAZUGB010000159.1:0-11537 GCA_964619925.1 uncultured Candidatus Cloacimonadota bacterium | reverse complement strand
TTGTTTTAAAGAAAAAATCGAATAGAAATATAAAACATAATAAAAATAGATTCTAAATAGATTTAATCCAATATCAAGATCGAGACCTATCAGATAGGAGTTAATAATGAAATTAATAATAATATATATAAAAAAAAACATAAAAAACTTTGAGAACAAGCCCTTAGAAAAAATTCTGGATGGAAATATTTTCAGGAATATGGCAATTATCATCATGTCGGTTGTGTTTAATGCCATACCTGCTCCTAATGAGACTCTAGGTAGTTGATTTACAGTAAATATTCCTCCAATTCCTAAAGCGATAACCGAGAAAAGTAATAGCACGACAATGTCTTTTTTGGTATAGTAAGAATATATGGCTAAAAGGATGCTGATTATTATACCCAATATTTTTGGTAAATAAAATACTGATAAAAATATTGATATGGTCCAAAACAGAAATATCAATATATCGGTAGAATCTTTTTTATATAAGTCAATCAGATAATTATTTTGCATATTTATGACCTAGAGATTCCGTTAACTCTTTCCAGCTAACTTGTGCTGTTCCGAATTTTGCCACTTTTATGCCGGCGGCTATGTTTGCCAAATTTGCACTGTCCGGTAGGGAGAAATTGGATGATAGTGCAAGGGCAAGAGTTGCCACTACAGTGTCTCCTGCACCGGATACGTCAAAAACTTCTTTTGCGGTAGTGTGTAAATGTGAAGGTTCTTTTGATTTGGGAAAAATATACATACCGCTGGAACCGGCTGTAATTATTACATCGCAGTTAAGTTGTCTTTGTATCTTATTTCCTACCGAGAAAAAATCTTTTTCTTTTGTTATTTTTTGATGGGATATAGTTTCCGCCTCTTTTTTATTCGGGGTAATCAAAGAACAATTTTTATACCATGCTTTGTGCTGTGGCTTTGGATCTATTATCAAAGGAATTTTCTTTTGATTTGTATAATTTACTATAAAATTCATTAATTTTTTGGTTATTAATCCTTTTGCATAATCGGATATTACGATAGCATCCACTTCTAAATTTTGAAAAGATGAAATGAATTCGGAAGTTTCTTTTTTTCCGATATATTCGGTCTTTTCGAAATCTATTCTTAGTAATTGTTGGTTTTGTCCGATTATTCGAGTTTTAAGAGTTGTATTATATGAGCTTGAAAATAAAATGTGTGAAATGTCGATTGAAAAGTTTTTTAGATTATCAACTAATATCTTTCCCTCTTGGTCATTACCCAATAGACCCATTAAAATTGCTTGTCCGCCTAAGGTGGAAATATTTGCCGCAACATTTGCCGCACCACCCGGGATGTATTTTTCTTTTAAAACTTTTACAATTGGAATTGGTGCTTCCGGAGAGATTCTATCAACTTCACCGAAAATATATTTATCTAATATTAAATCACCGATAACCAATATTCTTTTATTTGCAAAAGCACTCGGTAAATTTTTTATCTTATTCATTGGTTTTCAAAGTAGATACAGCTTCGCCTCGTGACTTACATAAATAATGTAAGTTTATGGTATTTTTAGTATTTTTAAAAAATACAAAAACTAAATTTAGGTTGATTTTGTCAAATAGTTTAAATTTGTTTATTATTTGCCTGTAATTTGTTTGCTTATGGTTAAAAAGAAATAGAAATGAAATATTTGTTTGATAAAAAAAAGGCTTGATTGATAACATCAAGCCCCGATGAAAGTTACAAAATATACTTATTTGATATAGGTTAGTTTCTTGAGTTTCGAACTCTCGGTTTTATTCAAAATCCTATAAAAATAGATACCGCTTTTTATTGATTTATTATTTTTATTATGCAAATTCCACATCACAATATCCTTGCCTTCGGTGTATAATGTCTTTATTTTTTCCCCTTTCAGATTAAAAATCTGTATTTTTGAATTTTTCGTAATTTTTTCATCCGTTGTGTTCAGTTTAAAAGTAACATAAGCTTTATTTTTTGTTTGCACGAAGGGATTGGGATAAGCTGATACCGATAAAGAGGTGGGGAGTATATTGTTATCCGGTGAAAAGGCTTGATATTGAAGATTAAAATCGATGCCTTCGATTATATCACCGTTTGATACGGTAATATCGGAATGGGTCTCGGAAGAATGCTCAGGTAGTAATGCCGTGATGTCATAGGTCCCTTCCTTTAAGTTTAGCGTATAAATACCGTTTTGGTTGGAATGTGCAATATATAATGAAGAGCATATAAGACCGTTTTGGAGTTGAGTATAATTATCATCAGTGGAAATAGTGCCGGAGATAATTGCAAAATCTTGCGAAATGAAATCGGCTTCAATACAGAAATTTTTATCAAAAATACTTGGCGGAATCATAGCCCAAGATGCGGTATGGAAAAAAGCTCCTTTTCCTTCTACACGAGGTCCGTTATCAAAATAAGCCAATTCACCTGTGGAAGAAGTTATTTTGTAGGCGATATAATATTCTTTTTCGGGATTTAATATTACAAATCTATTTAAACTTTGCGTAATCCACTCATTTTCCGTAAATTCCGGAACTTCTTTTTCGGCAAGAAGGGTATTGTCTTCCCATAATTGAACAGATATTTCACCTTGAGAAGATGAAATCGGGGCTAAGAAGGAAATCTTTGCCACAGGATCATTAGGATGAGCCGATATTTCTTCGGCGGTTAACTTAATAGCACAAGAAATGGTATAATTAGGAGAAAGTGACCATTTTTCCGTAGGTAAATTATGGTATCCCATAAATAAATTACCGGCATATTCTTCCAATGAAAAGTTAACGGTTTGGTTATCGATAGTTAGTTCAAATGATTTTTTGTCAAAATATTGTTCTCCCAAACTTGCGGTGGCAATATAACTTCCGGGTAATACATTCGGAATGGAAAAATTACCGTTTTCATCACAAATACCTGAATAAGCTATTTCATTATCCTTATATATATCCACTATGGTTCCATTCGGAGAGATAGGGGCGGAAACCGTGCCCGTTAATGCTTCATAGTTACCCATGTTAAATACGATATAATGATTTGATTGAGTTATTTCTACGGTATGTGAATCATAATACAATCTACCGTCTTTTATTGCAGTGGCGGTATATGTGCCTGTTTGAACAGCAGGAATTTCAAAGTTTGTGGAATTATCAGTGATATAAACTTCATAAAATCTGGGTCCGTCCAGAGTAATGTAAATTCCTTCGGTAGTAGTACCTTGAATATTAATATGTCCGGTAACGGGAACGGGTATATCACCTCCTTCTATATTTACAACAGCACCATTTACAACGGAGTAACCCGAAGGCATACCGTCGGGTAATTGGTACCAACAAGTGTTATCGGATTGTCCCCAACCGAAATTTAAATGATAATTATCATCGGTATTGTATCCGTCACAAATAATAGCATGCCCGTTGGAGCCGTCCGCCCAATGAATTGTCAATTCCGCCGGTTTCATAGCCATCATATTGCTTCTAAGAGTGTTATAAAAACTTGTTCCGTAATTATTTTGATAATTGGCTGATACGAAACCGAATTTATTTCTGAAAGCGGAAGCGGCATCTTGTGTGTATGCACCTGAGCCTTCGGAAGAATAACTCATTTCTACCGAAATACCACAAGCAAAACTCAATGCGGCTTTATCTTGGTTAGTAAGAGGTATATTGTTTTGGTAATGATTTTTTAATACGTCAAGATAGCCGTTCAATTCGGGGAAAGACGGAAAATCTCTTTCGTCATGATCATCATCAATTTTAAAATCATACCAACCGGACCAATAATCATCGGCATTAGTAAAATGAACATTTCCTACATATTCGTGAAAATCAACTATCATTGCCATAGCGGTAGCAACGCATCCTACTACCGAACGTTGACCGTTATCATCCAATGGACAAAAATCATAATAAGGTGATGATTGGTGCCATCTTTCTTCTACCCATCCACCTGTGGAAGTGGAGCCTTGGGCAGGCCATTGCTGAAAATCTCTCAAATCTCTATTTCCGATTTGTTCCCACAAAATGTGATTATTTTCAATCTTTTCGGAAGTATTGTAGAGCATACGATTTTTTATATCCGTTTTTAGCATATAATATATCAAGTTTTCATCGTCTATGATAAGGTTGTTTGTGAAAGAATACGCCATTACGGGATAAACATCCGTATCGGAAGGTATGGCTATGAAACCGGTAGGCAAAAGTTGAAAAATAAATCCCAATTTTTCTTTTGAATTTTCGATATTTTTTTTATCTCATTAATTTTAAATGATGTTTTATGATGATCTTTCAAAAATCCTTTTGCGATTTTTTCCGCTTGGTTAATATTTATAGGTATTGATAGCAAAAATGCGGAAATTGAAAGAATTAAAATGAACATAAAAATTTTTTTCATAATTTCTCCTTATTTTATAATGATAATTTTATTTGTTTTGATTATTCGATCGTTATTTTTTAATTGGTAGAAATAAATACCGGATTTAATTTCATTTTTGATATTCCATGTAAAAGTTTTTTCGGTATAATGGTTTAAAGTTTTAATCAGTTGTCCTTTTAGATTATAAATTTTAATAGTGGGATTATCGGATTTTCCAGTAATTTTGAATCTTATTGCCTTTTTGGAAGTTTTATTAAGATAAAAAGGATTGGGATAAGATATTACGGATAAATTTGAAGTCGGTAAATTATTTTCGTCGGTAGCCTCCGTTCCGTATTCCAAAAAGAAATTTACATCGGACAATACATCATTTTCGGAAACTTGAATATTTTGTATTGTTTGGTGAAGATGTTCGGGTAAAAATGCCGTAATGTCATAGGTTCCGGCATTGAGTTGTAAAACGTAATCACCATTAGAGTTGCAATGGGTGATATAATATCGGTCGGTTAAGATGATTCCTTTGTCCAATGCCGTGTAGTTATCATTTGTGGAAATTGTACCTGTTACGGAAGATGAATTTTGAGATATAAAACCGGCTTCTATACAGAAATTTTTATTCAAGGAATTGGGGGGAACTTTATTCCACGAAGTAGTGTGAAGATAAGCTCCGTAATTTTCGATTTGAGGTCCGTTATCATAAAAGGCAATATAACCGTTGGTCGAATTTATTTTGTAGCCTACATAATATGCTTTGTTCGGATCTAAAAGATGATAATTGGGAAAATATGCCGTAATCCATTCATTTTCGGAAAAATTATCAAGAGATCTTTCTTCTAGCAATGTATTATTTTCCCATAATTGAATGCTGATTTCTCCTTGTTCGGTTGATATCGGTGATAAAAATGTAACCTTTGCAACAGGATTATTAATATTAGCCGATAATTCCTCCGATGTTAGTTTTATTCCGCAAGAAATAGTGTAATTATTTATAAGATGCCATTTATCTTCAACGTAACTATGGTATCCCATTTGCAAATTTTTCGGATAGGAAGTCAGTTCAATATTAACTTCTTGTGATTGTGCATTAACTTCAAACGGTTGAACGGCAAAAAGATTGTTTCCCGGTAAACTAGCCGTAGCAACATAATTCCCGGGTAAAACGTTAGGTATGGAAAAAATACCGTCGGAATTGTTACATTGGGCTTGATACATTAATTCGTCATCTTTATAAATCAAAATATTAGTTCCCGTAGGATCGGTTGATGATGAAATATGTCCCTGAAGAGCATTATAAATAGCCATATCAAAGTTTACGGTTTGAGCATTTCCCGAAATTTGAACTTCAAATGAATCGTAGTATAAATTTTCAGCTTCTTTTATTGCCGTAGCTACATAATTACCGGGTTCTATGGCAGGTATGATGTAATTTCCATTTGAGGTATTTACATAAGCTTCATAAATTTTATCGCCTTCAAATTTAACATAGGTGCCTACCGGTGAATCTCCTTCCATATTTATATTACCGGACAAATAGGTAGGAACATCTCCACCTTCTATATTTATTACCGCATTGGCAAGAATCGAATAATTATAAGGCATTCCTTCGGGAAGAGAATACCAGCAAGTGTTGTTGGAAGTTCCCCAACCGTAATTGAGATGATAATAGTTATCCGTATTATATCCGTCACAGATAATAGCATGTCCGTTGTGCCAACCTGATGTATAAATAGCCAATTCGGCAGGTTTCATGGTTTTCATATTATCCGCAAGATTAGTATAAAATTGATTGTTTATATCATCAACATAATCGGCGGAAGAAAATCCGAATTTATTTAGCAGAGCGGTTTGAACTTCACTAACCCAAGTACCTGAGCCGTCTGCTCCGTAAATCATATGAGTGGCAATCCCAGCGGCAAAACATAAAGCCGATTTATCATCGTTTGTAAGAGGTATGCCGTTTTCATAATGTTCATTTAATGTTATTAGATAATTATTAAGTTCGGGGAAAGCCGGATAATCGCGTTCTTCATGATCATCATCAATATGCATTTCGTCGTTCCAACCCGAAACATAATCGTCGGCGTCGGAAAATTGAACATTTCCCACATAATGATGAAAATCAATTATCATAGACATAGCTGTAGCTACACATCCCACAACCGATCTTTCATACGGACCGTCCAATGGACAAAATCTATTAAAAACACCCGATTGATTCCAAGTGGTTTCAACCCAACCGTCCGTATCCGTGGAACCTTCCGCAGGCCATTGTTGAAAATCTCTATTATCTTTTACAGAATAAATGAATTGATTCCATAAAACTCTGTTTTTATTTCGTAAATCATCCGGTGAATATTTCAGCCTTAACTCAATATCTTTTAAAATCATTTCGTAAATTAAATTGTCATTATCAGTAATTAAGTTATTGGTAAATGAATAGGAAATAACCGGAATAAGATCATTATCGGAAGTGATAGCCACAAAACCGCTCGGTTTTAATTGAAAAATATATGCTATTACTTCATTTTTTGAATTCGAAATGAGTTTTTGCGAAATCGCAGAGTAATCCGTTTTATTTTTGTATTTTAAAAAATTATTCAAAACTTTGTTAATCTCTTGTTTGGGTACGGTATGAGCGAATAATGAGAAAAAAAATACAAGTAACACACATATCAAAAATATCTTTTTCATATAATCTCCAAAATTTTTATACAATATAATAGCAATATTTGTTCCAAAATAAAAACCCCGAAAAATTCGGGGTTTTTGATTTAAATTATATTCAGTTTTTTACCGATTTTTTCAAATTTTTCCAATGCAAAATCCAATTGGTCTTTCGTATGTGTAGCCATAAAACTGGTTCTTATCAGTGTGTCGGTAGGTGGTACAGCCGGAGGTACTACCGGATTGATAAATATTCCTTCGAGAGCCAATTCTTTCCACATCCCGAAAGCATTCATCATATCACCGACATGGATTGGTATGATTGGTGTGTTTGATACACCGATATCATATCCCATATTTTTAAAGTTTTCCGCCATATATTTTGTGTTTTCCCATAGCTTTTCAATTCGTTCCGGTTCGTTTTTCATTATTTCCAATGCGGCTAAAACGCTTCCGGCTGATGCCGGAGGAAGTGAGGCACTAAAAATTAGTGAACGTGCATGATGTTTCAGATAATCTATCACTTTGGCATTGGCGGCTATAAAACCACCGACAGAGGCCAATGATTTACTAAAAGTTCCCATTATAATATCACTTTCGTCACTCAAATTATAATACATAGCCGTTCCGCCGCCGGTTTCGTGCAAAACTCCCACTGCATGTGCTTCGTCAACCATTAAAGAGGCTCCGTATTTGTTTTTTAGTTTCACAATTTCCGGCAAATTGGCAATATCACCTTCCATACTAAAAATTCCGTCAACTACAATCAAAGCGTTTTTACCTTCAATTCGTTGTAATGTTTTTTCAAGACTTTCCATATCGTTGTGATTAAATCTGAGCATTTTACCGAAAGATAATTTACATCCGTCGATAATTGAAGCGTGATCCAATTTATCTGTAATGATATATTCACCTTTTGTTACCATAGCGGAAATAGCCCCCAGATTAGCTTGATAACCGGTGGCAAATACCAAAGAGGCTTCTTTTCCTACCAATTCGGCTAATTTTTGTTCAAGTTCAATATGAATATCCAAAGTTCCATTCAAAAATCTGGAACCTGCGCAACCTGTTCCGTATTTTTTTATGGCATCAATAGCCGCTTCTTTTACTTTGGGATGATTGGTAAGCCCCAAGTAGCTATTTGAACCGAGCATTAGCATTTTTTTGCCGTTAACCAAAACTTCGGTGTCTTGTTCCGAATTGATTACTCTAAAATAGGGATAATAACCTAATTTTCTTACTTCATCTGCGTCTTTAAAATTATAACATTTGTCCAAAAGACTCATTATTACCTCTTTATCAGATTTTATTTTTTGCAAAATCTATTATATTCAAATAGTGTCAATATAAAAAAAATTAGTTATTTTGAGATAGAGGAAAATTAAAAAACAAAGTTATAAAAATCGTTTGGAATTATGTGATATTATAAATATTTGATAAAAAAAAGGAAGTAAGCTAAATAGCTCACTTCCTTGCGGATTAATTTTATTTTTTGCTTAATTTTTCGTGAATTGCCTTTGCGGCTTTTCTTCCCGCGCCCATTGCTTTAATAACAGTAGCAGAGCCTGTAACTATATCACCGCCGGCATAAACAAATTCTTTTGTTGTTTCCAACGTATCGGGATTAACCTTGATATATCCTCTTTCATTACGTTCCATACCCGGTGTGGTAGCAAATAACAATGGATTTGGTCCTGTACCGATAGCTACGATAACCATATCGCAATCGATGATAAATTCAGAGCCGGGAATAGGAACCGGTCTTCTTCTTCCGGAACTGTCTGGTTCACCTAATTCCATTCTGATACATTTTGCTCCGGTTACCCAGTTGTTTTTATCTCCGATATATTCAAGCGGGTTCGTAAGAAGTTGGAATTTGATTCCTTCGGCTTCGGCATGGTGAACTTCATCTTTTCTGGCAGGTAGTTCGGCTTTTGATCTTCTATAAACTATGGTAACTTCTTTTGCGCCGGTTCTTAAAGCACTTCTTGCACTATCCATTGCCACATTTCCACCGCCTATAACCAAAACTTTCTTTCCGTGGGGTAGAGGTGTGTCATATTCGGGGAATTTATACGATTTCATCAAATTTATTCTTGTAAGATATTCATTTGCAGAGAAGATATAATTCAGGTTTTCGCCCGGAATATTCATAAATCTTGGTAATCCCGCACCAACGCCGATAAAGACAGCATCATATTCTTTTAATAGATCGTCTATTGTTTTAATTCTGCCTATTACGTAGTTTGTTTTGATTTCACAACCTAATTTCTTTAGATAATCAATTTCGAATTTAACGATTTCTTTTGGCAATCTGAATTCGGGGATTCCGTAAACCAAAACACCGCCTGCTTCGTGTAATGCTTCAAAAATCGTAACGGAATATCCTAATTGAATTAAATCGGCGGCACATGTTAAACCGGCAGGTCCCGAGCCGACTACGGCAATTTTTTTATCCAATTTTTCCGCGATAAAGGGTGCTTTTACCAAGTTCATGTTTCGTTCGTAATCTGCGGCAAATCTTTCCAAATTACCTATGGCAACGGGTTTATCTTTAATACCCACTACGCAAACTTCTTCACATTGATCTTCTTGCGGACAAACTCTACCGCAAACAGCAGGAAGCACATTTTTCTCTTTGATTTTTTTAGCGGCTTCGTCGAATTTTCTTTCTTTTATCAATTTTATGAATGCTGGAATATTGATATTTACCGGACAACCTTGAACACATCTCGGATTTGTACATTGAATACATCTTTCCGCTTCGATAATAGCCGCTTCGCTGGTAAGCCCGTAGGGTACTTCGTTAAAATTGTGTGCTCTGAGTTCTTTGTCTTGCTCCGGCATCGGTTGACGCGGTATCTTGGGAAGTAATTTCTTTTCGTCACCCAAAGAAAGACCATGCCATTCACAGCCGTAGGTAGTACAAATGTAAAACGGAAGCATTTTCTTTTCGGTGGCTATGGTGATTTTGGCTACCTTTTCACCGCAAGATTCGCATTTTTTATCTTCTACAACAAGACTTTTTTTACAATACGGACAAAAAATATCCGAAAGCACATCACCGTTTTTTAATTGCGGATTTAATTCGGTATCATAAATATTCAAAGTGGGATTTAATTTTAATTGAAATTCCTTACCGTTATATACGGCAATAAGTTTAAGATATTCCTCTTCTTTTCCTTTTACGTTCAAAGAAGTCTGGCAGTGCGGACAATATGCATTTAAATGAGCCTGATTACTTAATATACTTAAATTTCCCATAATTTATTTCCTTATAGAATGTAATACTGATATTTTTTCTTCTCTTAAATATGTCATATTTCTTTTTTGAAGTTCGTCAAAATCTACCAAATGACCGTCGAAATCGGGACCGTCAACACAGCAGAATTTTGTTTTTCCACCGATTGAAACACGACAAGCGCCACACATTCCCGTTCCGTCAACCATAATCGGATTTAAGCTAACCATTGTTTTGATATTAAACTTTTTGGTTAAGATGGTAACGTTTTTCATCATAATGATAGGTCCTATGGCATAAACAAGTTTTACATCGGGATGTTCATTGAGGTATCTTTCCAAAGGTTGAGTAACAAATCCTTTTTCACCGTAACTGCCGTCGTCGGTGGTAATGATAAGCTCATCACAAAGAAAATTCATCTCTTTTTCCAAAATGAGTAAATCTTTGTTTCTTGCTCCTATAATGCCTACAAGGTGATTACCCTTTTCTTTGAAAGCTTTGGCAATATTTCTCAGGATAGCAATACCGGTGCCGCCGCCTACCAAAACGATAGTTCCGAACTTTTCAATTTCCGCAGGATTTCCCAAAGGACCGGAAATATTTTCAATTACATCTCCTTCTTCCAAAGAGCGTAATAATGCGGAAGTTTTTCCTACAACTTGTACAAAAATGGTAATAATACCGGTTACGGGATTGGTGTCTGATATCGTAATGGGAATTCTTTCACCGGTTTCATTTACCATTATGATAATAAATTGTCCGGCTTTTGCCGAACTGGCGATTTCGGGAGCTTCAATGTCAAGGCGAATAATTGTCCCTTCAGCCATTTCTTCTTTCTTTTTAATCTCAAACATTTAACATTCCTCACATTTATATGTATTTTACAAAATTTTTTAGTATCAAACAAAACTCATCTTACCGTTTTCCCCTTATTTTTAGGGATATTCTCCGAATAATATTCATTCTAAAAATCCGATTATAAGATTTTCTTATAAAATTTTTGCAACCCAATTCTTAACTTGAAAAATAAGTCAAGATAATTTTTGAAACTATTGTCGGATAGAAAAGAAAAATGCCGTAGTTAAATTTGAATAATGAACGAAAAATCCATATAACTTGTAAAATGATAGATTTTGTAATTTTTATTTCGAATTTGATGATAGATATAGAAGTAAGGATTATATAAGGAAAAATAAAAAAAACTTGATAAATATATTTTAAAAAATAATCTGACAAAAATAAAAAATAAATGAAGGAGACTACTTTAATGAAGAAACAA
>CAZUGB010000158.1:0-14438 GCA_964619925.1 uncultured Candidatus Cloacimonadota bacterium | reverse complement strand
GTTACTGAATTTAAATAAAGAAGAAAAAAAGACATTCATTTTGTTGTTAATATCGTCTTTTTTTAACGGCGCTGTTCTTTCGGCATTCTCCACACAGGATATTATTGCCAAAAAAGCTCTGGGTGCATTGGATTATCAAGTAACATTTTTGGTAATGCTTTGGCCTTTGGCAAACCTTTTATCAATTTGGTGGGGAAAAGCAATCGAATATTCCAAAACCATATCTAAATTTTTTATTTTTACCGCATTTTTCGGAAGATTAATTTTACTTCTGATGTATTTTGTAAAAGGATTTAGCGGATATTTTACCATAATGATTTTGGTATTTTCGTTCAATTCGCTTTTAAGTCCCGCTCAAAACGTGATACTTCAAAACAAGTTCAGAAAAGAAAACAGGGGCTTGCTTTTCGGATATACAGCCAGCATAATAACTATCGTAATGGTTTCAATTTCGTATATCACCGGTAAACTTTTGGACCAAAACGAGCAACTTTTCAGATTATATTTTATCTTTGTCGGGATTATGGGTTTTGTGAGTATGTATGTTTTATCTTTGATAAAAATAGAAAAAAAATCTCTACCCGCTGAGAATTTTTCTTTTGATAAAATCTTTATCCGACCGATTGTAAGAGCGTTTCAGGTATTAAAAGAAAATAAAAATTTCGCAATATTTCAACGTAATTTTTTCATATACGGTTTTGCCTACATGATACTCTTGCCATCCATTCCCAAATACTTGGTTGATTATCTGGGTTGGGATTATTCTAAAACATTCATAGGCAAATCAATCATATCACAATTGGGAATTTTGATATTGGCACCTTTAGCTGGTAAACTTCACGATAAAAAATCTCCGGCATATTTTACCGCTGTAGTATTTTTGATTTTGGCTCTTTATCCGATTTTTTTACTGATTTCTAGTTTTTATACGGGACAATCTTTCACGGTTTATATAGTTTATTCGGCGTTTGCAATTTTCGGTATAGGAATGGCGGGAATGGTAATTTCTTGGAATATAAGTTCTTTATTTTTTGCCGGTTTGGAAGATGTATCGATGTATCAAAGCGTTCACGTAACGCTCACGGGAATAAGGGGGTTGTTTTTTCCTTTGATAGGTTTGTTTATAATGAAAACCTTCGGAATCCGAGCGGTTTTTACAATCGCTTTTTTGGTATTTGTTTTAGCTTCCGTTCTTAGTTTTAGGCTATACAAAAGGATGATAAAAGAATCCGTTGCTTTATGATTTTTGGTCTGTAATTCCGAAAATCGTATTGTCGCTCATTACATAATTCGTAAAAGCTTCAAAAAGTTCTTTTAAAGAATCCGACCATTGATATTCTTTGCCGTTAAATTCTATTCTTTGTCCCAAAGGCGGCAGAAATTTTATTAAAAACGTTATGACTTTGGGTTCTTTTTTGTGCGTTATCGGATCTTCATAAATAAAAATAAGGTTCAATTTATAAGCAAATTTATAATCTTGGAAAAAAGGACCTTCGGTAACCAAATTATCTTTTGGCGATTCGAAGTGCCAAACGAATTTATGTTTTAACACAAGCATTTTCTTTTCACATTCTTTTTTGAATTTTTCGTGCATTGTTCTATTTAATTGATAATGTTTTACAAAGTCGTTATAAGTAGCCATTATACCTCCTTATCCCAAATCGAAATGATTTTATCTTTTTCTTTCATTATTTCTTTTAAAATTTCAAAATCTATCGTTTGGAAGCTGTCGCAAACGGTGGTATCGGGTTCAAAATGCGTTTCTATCAAAAGTCCGTCCGCTCCCACTGCCATAGCGGCCCAACTTAACGGTTTTATCAATTCTCTTTTGCCCGAGCTATGAGAAGGATCCACAATCACGGGAAGATTGGATAAAGTTTTGATAGCCGGAACCGACGATAAATCCAATGTGTTGCGTGTAAAATTTTCATAGGTTCGTATTCCTCTTTCACACAAAATTACATTGGGATTTCCATTGTGCAAAATATATTCGGCGGCAAATAGCCATTCTTTTATGGTACTACTCATTCCTCTTTTCAGGATTATGGGATTTGATATTTTACCGAGTTTGGAAAGTAATCGATAATTGTGCATATTCCGAGTTCCCACCTGCAAAATATCCACATATTCTTTCATTTCGTCCACATCTTCCACGGATACTATTTCGGAAACGGAAACCATATCCAATTCGTCAGCCACTTTTTTGATATATTCCAAGCCCTTTTTTCCCAATCCCTGAAAATCATAGGGTGATGTTCTCATTTTGTAGGCTCCGCCACGGAAAAAATCTATTCCTATTGATTTAAGAAAAGATGCGGTTTTATATAAATCGTGATAGTTTTCTATTGTGCATGGTCCCGCTATCATCGTAAAATGTTTTTGCGATATTTTTCTTCCTTTTATTTCAATTATTTTTGGCTTTTTATCTTTTGCTAATTTTAGTTCTTCAAACATATCCTCACCGATTAAAATTTATATTTCGGATCATTTAATACTCCGAACATCAGTCCTTTGTCACTTACAAAAAATTTCTCCTTGTTAAAAAAATCAAGAATTTCATACACAATCATTGTGCCGGTGGCTAATAACTCCAAAGAAAACATTTTCAATATTTGCGAATCTTTATACTTTTCCGTATGGATAGTGAGAAAATCATCCAAAATACGTTTTACGTCATTTTTTGTTAATATACTTTTGTGAATAAGATCAAAATGATACTCGGTCATATTATTTTTTAAAAAAGCAAGGCTGGTAACGGTTCCGCCGATTCCCACCGCCTCAAAGTCAAAATCGGGTTCAGGTAGTTTTGCCAATTCTTTTTTTGTGTATTCTCTCTTTTGAGCAATGTTACAAAACGCTTCGTCAAGACGTCTGATGCCGAGCTTCAAAGAAAGGTTTTTTTCAATTTGTTTATTTCTTATAAAAGTAAATTCCGTGCTTCCGCCACCGATGTCAAAAAGAATAATATTATCGGAAAAATCGTCTATATTTGCCAATCCGTTTAATTTTGCCTCTTCTTCTCCGCTAATAATCTTAAAAATTACATTTTCTTTTTTCAGCCATTCGGATATGATATTAATATTTTTTGCTTCTCGTGATATGCTTGTGCCGATTACAATTATACTATCGGTATATCTGCGAGACAATTTTATATAGCTTTTCAAAATCGCTTTTGCATTTTCTATCTTTTTTTCATCGAGATAATTATTAATAAAATTTTTCCCCAATTCAGATATTTTGGAATCTTTAACCACTATTTGCGGATTTTTTTTATCTTTAACTATTAATAGCTGGATATTATTCGTACCCAAATCAATAATGCTGTGATAGGTCGCCATAGTCATAAACCAATTTAATATTTTCGGCTTGCGGTCTGCCGTTTTCATCATGAACCACCGTAAATTCAAATATCATATCTCTATTTGGCAAACGGTAATAATCGATATTTTTGGGAAACTTTGACGAATGAACAAATGCGGTTTCGTAGGGCGATTCTTTTTTTCTGGTATCTGTTATCCACAAACCGCCTTTTAATCTTTTTTGATACCTCATAAAACCGTAGCCTTTATCAAGCATGAAGGAATAACAAATACCCCGATAGCGTTCTTCGTCTTCTTCTTTTTCCAAAGGTAATAAATCGGGAACCATATAACCGGAAATAAACATATCGGCTTCTTCTCTTAACCTCTTGGATACATTTTTAAACGCTAAAATATCAACTCTGCAACCTTTGTTTTGCAACGCTCTTACCACTTGCAAAAAATCACCGTCTCCGGTAACGAGCAACACATAATCCAATCTTTCCGATTGCATCAAAGCATCAATTGCCATTTCCAAATCGGCATTTGCTTTCCCGAATTTTTCTCCTTTTTCGTCAAAATGCCACTTAAATTTTTTCACTATCACTTTATAGCCGAAATCTCTAAGCAAAGAGTAGTAGCTTTGTGCTTTGTTTCTATAATGAATATCTTCTCTGGCTCTTTGCTCGTCATAAGCCACATAGGCATTTAATCTCATGGCAATACCTTCGTTTCTGCATGCAAATTCCCTTAACACATCATATTGCATACCATAACCGCCGTTTTGAGCTATATTTGCCACATCCACATAAACGCCCACTTTTACATTACCTTTCTTTTCCATTTTTTAATTATCCTTTCATTCTGTTTTGAAATCAAATACCCGACGATAAACCGAAATGAACTATCCCGTTAAGCGGCGAGCGTAATTTCCCGTTTTGATACCCCAAAGCATAATCAAATTCCAAAATACCCAATTTGGTACCTAATCTTAATCCCGCACCAAATCCGAATAACTTTCCTTTCGTATATTCTAGATTTTTTACATAGCCATAATCAGTAAAGAAAAAAAATGAAGAATAACCACCCAATAAAAAACGCATCTCCAAATTTGACCAAAATAATTGATAACCTAAAAAATTGTCTTCCAAAAAGCCGCGCAGATTATTCACACCACCCAGCGTAAAATAATCGGAATTTTTAATATCTTTGTTTTGCATAAGATTTGCAAAGAAACCCGAATAAAAAATCAAATTGTTTTTGATAGGAATAAATTTTTTGTAGCCCATTTTAAAAGCGCTTTTTTTCGTTTTTTTTATTGTGGAAAAAATTAAATAATAATGAAAATCAAGCCCATAACCTTTTGTAGGATTATAAAAGCTGTCGGAAGTATTTATTTGGAACCACAAACCCGGTTTGATGTTTTTTGATTTGATAAAATTTCCGTTGCTATAATTTGCATAAAAATACTCATAAGAAGCGGAAACACCATATTTGTATTGATAGTTGTTTATATAAAATTCGGTTTCCATCTCGGTTTTTACAAAATCCTTTTCCGTTCGATAAAATGACAAATCCGCTCCTATCGGGTATTTTGAAATATTCGGATGATGATACGACAAATATACCGTTTTTATTTTCGAAGGAACGTTTTTCCATTTGAATTCCACCGATCTGTCTTCGCCGGCTATATTTAAAAACACAAAATTCAAAAATCCGTTGAATTGTTTTCCTTTTTTTTCTTTGTTATTATAGCCCACTATCCCGTTAAAATAATTCATAGAAGCTTCGGAAACCGAGATTAATATTTCGTTTTTATTTATCGGTATTATGGAACAATCTTTTATGTAACTTTTTCTTTTTATATTGTCTTCGGCATTTCTTATCACTGTCGGTGTAATTTTTTTTACACGATTCAACCCGCTGATTCTTAAAAGGCTTTTATTGGACGATACCTTGTTGCCTTTGAATACGAACTTGTTAAATTCGCAAAAATCACCTTCTTTCACTTTGATTGTAACGAATAGAAAATTGTTTTTTTTTTCGATATTTTTCACTTTTACCGAGGCGAAGAAAAAACCCTGCTCATTAAGATATTCCAAGAGCATTTTTAATCTATCGGACAATCCGGACAGATAAAAATTTTCGCCTATGATGCTTTTTAATTTGTCGGTTGCCACATACTTGTTTCCCGTTATTTTTACCGATTTAATTAACAATGCGGGATTTTCTTTAATTTTATATGTCAGCTGAATATCTTCTGGGGATTTTGCTATAACGATAGGATAATATACTTTTACATTAAGATAACCTTTTTTTTTGTATGCGTCGGCTATTCGTTTCATATCGCCGTTTATTATTTTATTATCAAAGATTTCTCCCTTTTTGGCGTGAATTACATTTTTTAATTCGCTTTTGGAAAGTAGATAATTTCCTTCAAAATCGATCTTACCGAATCTCATTTGAGCAAAAAGATTAAATGCAAATAAAACGAAGAAAAAAATAAAAAAATTTTTCATATATTTTCTTCTATCACTTCCATTAGGCTATCAACCAGATTCTCTTCTTTTACTTTTTTTAAAATTTTCCCTTTTTTAAATACAAGCCCTACCCCGTGACCGCCGGCAATACCGAAATCGGCTTCCTTTGCTTCTCCCGGACCGTTTACCACACATCCCATAACCGCCACGGATATATCTTTTTCGGAATATTTTTCCAAACGTTTTTCAACTTCTTTTGCTATGGCTATCAAATCTATTTCTGTTCGTCCGCAAGTGGGACAAGATATTACATCCAAACCCTTTCTTAAACCGAGTGATTTTAAAATTTCTTTGGCAACCATCACTTCCCGCACGGGATTTGCCGTGAGAGAAACCCGTATGGTATCTCCTATTCCCTCTGCAAGCAATGTGCCGATACCCACCGAAGACTTTATGGTTCCGGCAAACTCAGTACCCGCTTCCGTAACTCCGAGATGCAAGGGATAATCCGTTAGCGACGAAAGAAGTCTGTATGATTCTAAAGTTAACGGAACCGAAGAAGCCTTTACCGATATCTTTATCTCGTAATAACCCAAAGCTTCCAAAATTTTTACATGTTCCAAAGCACTTTCAACCATCGATTTGGCACTTACGCCGTATTTTGCCAAGAGTTTCTTTGAGATACTACCGCTATTTACACCTATTCTAACGGGTACATTTCTTTCTTTTGCCACTTCCACCACTTTTTTCACATTCTCGCTACTTCCTATATTCCCGGGATTTAGTCGCAAACCGTCCACACCGGATTTTATGGATTCTATTGCCAATTTATAGTCAAAATGGATGTCCGCTATTATTGGCACATCAATTTCTTTTTTTATTTTTTTTATAGCCTTTGCCGCTTCCATATCCGGAACAGCCACTCTGATAATTTCACATCCCGCCGTGGCTAATTCCCTCATTTGAATTAAGGTTTTTTCCACATCTTTCGTATCGGTATTTGTCATTGATTGTATAACAACGGGATTATCTCCTCCGATTTTTACATTTCCCATACTAATAACCCGAGTTTTTTTTCTTTTATACATTTTCAATCCTCTTTTTTCACTATGATTTTATTCTTGTCAGTTTTTACGGATGTCATTTTTCAGTCAACAGGAAGTTTGATTTTATCTATCCGCTAAAAAATAATAGCGAGGTAAAATATGAAAAACAAAACTCCCGAAATTTTAGGCATTGGCGGCATATTCTTTAAATCTCATAATCCGCAAAAGACCAAAGAATGGTATGAGAAAAAACTTGGCATTAAGATGGATCCGTACGGGGCAATGTTCGCTTTTAGAAACATCGATAATCCCGACTAAATAAACTATCTTGGATGGTCTGTTTTTGATGCGAACACAAACTATATGAAACCCTCCGAAAAAGATTTTATGATAAATTATATTGTACGAAATTTGGAAGATTTTGTTGAAAATCTTAAAAAAAACGGTGTAACAATCGTGGATGAAATCACCGAATACAGCTATGGTAAATTTGTTCATATCCTTGATGATAACGGCAACAAAATAGAGCTTTGGAAACCTGACAATGCGATCTGATAAAATTATTTATTTTTTCTCTTTTCCTTTGTCTTCGATAAGTTTCAAATAATATTTTGCCGTTTCATTCAAAGTATCCAAAATAAGAACATTTTTAAATTGTTCTTCCGCCAGTTTGATATTTCCAGAAAGATATAAATTTTCGGCAACTTCGGTAAGAAATGAAATGGACGAAGGCAAAATTGCCAACATCTTATAATCCACTTTAAGAGCCAAATCGAATTTTCCCTGTTTTTTCAAAGCAAATGAATACCAATAATTTGCGTAAGTATTATAATAATCGATATTTATAATTTTAATTGCATTTTGTTCAAGCTTTGTCCAATCTTGTTGAGCCGCATATACCAAATCAATCGTATTCAAAACTTCCACGGAAGAAGGAAATATTGCCAAGGCTTTATTAAGATGAGTAAGCGCATTCTTGTAATTCTTATTAAGATAATAAAGCCAACCCAATCGATAATTAACAGTGTATGAATCGGGATAATTTTTATAAACATCGCCTAACGATTTGATAGCCTTTTCATATTTTTGCATGGTCTCATAATCATAGGATTTTTTATAAGCGTTTTGAATGCTTTCAAATTTCATCTCTTCCGAAAAAATATTTGTAATCGCTATAATTATAAGAAACAAAGCAATTAATTTTTTCATAACATACTCCTTTTTATATTAAAAATTCAATCCGAATCCGAATAACACACCTCGAATTTCCATTTTTTCATATTTATTATATGCAACACCGAATTTAAAATATCTTTTTCTATCAAGCGGAAAAACTTTTCCCACCAAATAAACACCATATTTCATATCTTCGTTAAGCGTATTAAAATATCTGTAATCAAAATCATGCATCAAATAAGGGTTTCCCCAAAAATAAATCAAATCCAAAGAATACAGAAAATCTTCAAACAAAAGCTCGGTTTTATAATAATTTCTAAAATCCTCTTTATCCTTTAAAAAACTATGTGACAAGGTAAGGTATAATTTTTTGTAATTGAGCAGTAAAGAATGTGAATATTGAAAAACTTGTATATCTTCGGAAACTTTTTTAGGAACATCAAAGGTTTTATCGGTATAAATATAAGTCAAAACAGAGTCAGGTTCAAATTGATACAGCGAATCCGCCGTGGTATTGATAATCTCTTTATCAAAAATTTTAATTCTTTGAGGCTCGTATTTAAACGTTTTAAAATCGGTGGCGATAAAGGAACTTTCATATACGAATCGGAACTTTTTGAAAGTTTTATTAAAAGATTGATGAAAAATTCCCGACAAAAGAAATTGAGAATCGTTTAAAAATGCGAATTTGGTAGCTAAACCGTAGTAGTACCATAAAAATTGTCTGTGTGTCCATTTGAGAAATATTTCCATTTGTTTTATCTTGTTTTGCTCCGTTTTGACCGTATCTAAAACCGTAAAGGTAGTATCAACAAAGGTTGTATCGTAAACCAACGTTTCATAATAGGTATTATCCACCCAAACATCATGATAAAAAACCGAATCGGTTTTAACCGTGTGAACCTGAACCGGATAAGTGATTTTTACATATTTTTTGGGAATAATTTCGCTATATGAAAGGGTAATATTCAAATAATCGTTTACACCTCCGAAAGATATTTGCGAATCGGTATGGTAGCCGTGTTTTAGATAGGGATTATTTTTATATGCAAAACCGAGAAAAACATTTTCCACTTCGGTAGTCGAAAAGATATTAATTGCTATAAAAACTATCAAAAAGGTAATTATTTTTTTCATCCTATCCTCAAAATAGTTATCCTATCGGATTTTTGTTTTACTTCTATTTTATCGATACCTTTTCTTTCGTTTAATTTTACATAGGTTTCCACGGTTGTGTTTCCGTAGGTTATTTTTCCTTCTATTTCAAATTTTTTCACCAAAACGTAATTACCTTTTATCGAGATGATATTCTTTGAAAATGCGGCGGCAAAAAGTTTATATGTTCTTTGTTTGTACACCACATTATATGGGATAATTTCCTGCCAAGTGATACCTTCTTGCGTTGTTATAGGCATTTTTGGAAGAGCTTTTAAGAAATTTTTCAAGTATGATTTGTAGGAACCGACAAAAGAATAAAAAACGAAACTAATACCGTTAAAACCGAAAAAAAGTTTATCACCTGAATTAACATCCAAAAAGTAATAACTGCCGTCTGTCGCTATTTTTGTTATTATACTTAAATTAGCCACCCTAACATCGTTTTTATAAACTTCATACTCAAATTTATCATCCAAAATAAACTGGAAAATTCTGAACATTTTTCGTGAATAGGCTACCGGCGAGACTTTTTCATCTTTTTTTAATATCTTTAACGGATTGAACTTTTTATTTTGTTCCAAAAGATTCAAAAAATAAAACTTTGCCGTTTCCGAACCGAGAGCAGGTAAATATTGAACTTGGATGTGGATGTGCGGTTGGGGTGAATAACCGGAATTTCCACAATTTGCCAAAAGCGTACCCGGTTTTACAAAATCACCTATTTTCACTTTTACCGAATTTTTTTGCAAATGCGAAATTTCCACATAATATCCATAGGTTGAATATAACAAAATAAAATTACCCCAATTGTTTTCTTTGTCCACCACACCGATGGGATTATCATTCAAACTGTCGATAAAATCAACCACCGTACCGCTAATAGGTGATAATACAGGTTTTGAAAAAGCGTAAAAATCTTCCGGTTTTTTTTCCAAACCTTTGTAGGTTTTTCCTTCCGAATCGGTAATTACAAAATCATAGGCATATTTATTGTGGGCTTTGTGAGTCCATTCTCCGTCAAATTCTTGATAAACCGTCCATTCACCGGAAAAAGGCAGATAAATTTGAGGATTGATATAATCAAATCGGGTATTGAAATTCAGATATCCGGCAAGTGATTCTTCCGGCGAATTTTTGATAAAAAGATTAATCTTCGGATATCGAATTAAACGCAGTGTATAGATAAATAATAATACCGTGAGATTAAATGGTATGGTAAAAATTGGGATTCCGAAATGTTCCCACACCACGCTTGCCGCATCAATTAAAAATACGGATATCAAAACGCCCAAAAATGCTATTGTATATGTTTTTTTGGAAGGGATAAGAAAAATACTGCCCAAAGCAATTCCCACAAGTATAAAATTAAATGATGAAATGTTCGAAAACGCTATATTAAAACTTCCTTTTAACAAAGCCAAAAATAAAATTCCCAAATAATAAGAAAAAACCGTGAGGAAAAAAGCAATACGCGAGTAAAATAAAATAGCCAAAAGAATTATCAATCCCACCAAATCATAAGGCGAAAACAATAAAACACCCGTTGCTTTTAATAAACCTTGAAGAAACAATGGTAAAAAATTCAGATTAAGATGTTCCTTCGGATAAAAAGAATCCACATACAAAGCCGAATACTTTACCGATGCCAAATATATAATCGTGCTTACTATTGTGAAAGGTATATTTAAAACCGGCAAACCGAAATAATAGGAAAATATCGAGTATAATGTAAAACTCAATAATACCGTAAGCATAGATGCCGTAATCGTAAAAATAATCGAAAGTAAGGTTATCTTAAATAAAAATCCTATTGAAAATCCTACCAAAAGCGAATTATAGGTATATATGGAATGAATGAGATTATCTCTTTTTAATCCAATGAAACCGGCGAATAAAAAAGTGGTAGCCCAAGAAATTATACCCAAAATTGCAATATTCGGATTAATAAAAGTAACAAGAAGCAAGACAAGCCCGAGTATCCTGCTTCTCATAAATATCAGAGTGGAATAGCTGTATAATAAGTTATCCGCTATATTCTTTACTTTTTGATACATAAAAAATTATAAATTAAATTCCTTTAACTTATCGGGAATGTTTTCCGGCGTGGTAATATCTTCCAATTTTTCCGCTCTTCGTATTATTTCCATTTTGCCGTCTTCCATAACTAATACAACAGCCGGACGATATCGAATAAATTGCATCCATTGAGTTACATTGTATGCTCCCATAGGCGATAAGATTAATCTTGTACCGCGTGACAAAGGCGGTAGCGAGGCATTTTCCAAAACCACATCGATATTCATGCAAAGCGGACCGTAAACCACGCAGTTTTCATACTGTCCTTGAATGTCTCTGTCCACTTCCACTTTATAATTGTACCATGTGGAAGTATATAAAAAATTTACTCCCGCATCTATGATGTAACTTTTCATACCGTTAGGCAATCGCTTTATGGCATCTACGGTGGTGATAAGATAGCCTGCTTCGTCTATCATGGCTCTACCCGTTTCCAAATAGACCATAGGATATTCATCGGGTGAAAGTTCCGATAATAAGGTGCCGCTAATAGCATTTATAAATTCTTCCAACGGAGGAACGGCAATTTCCGGCGGCATATATATGCCTTTCAATTTGTTTTTGGAAGGAAATCCCCCACCGAAATCAAGATATTCTATTGATACGTCGTCAAAATCATTTTCCACCTGTCTCATAAAACGAATCATTTTTGTTACTTCATTTTTATAAGCTTTTGGTTCTAACATAAAGGTTCCGATATGAGCATGTAATCCGTTTAGAGTGAGCCATTTGCTTTTGTGTATTCGTTTTGCCGCATCATATGCAGAATTATTTTCTATATTAAAACCGAATCTCGTCCATTGCGGATACACACCGATATCCATATTTAATCGAATACCCACATTTACTTTTTTTCCCATTTTTTGAGCAACCGTTTCAGCTTTGAAAATTTCATCAAAATTATCCAAATTTACCATTGCCCCTTCTTTAAAGGCGGTTTCCAAAGCATCTTCCGGTTTAAAAGGACCGTTAAAAATTATTTTATCACCGGGAACACCGAGTTTGCGAGCTTTTTGATATTCAAATTCCGAAACTACTTCCGCAAGAGAACCTTCCTGATGATAAATAGAGCAAATTGCATTCAGATAGTTTGTTTTGTACGACCAAGAAAACTTAAATTTAGGATAACGGTTTGAAAATTCTCTATTCAATTCACGATATTTTTCTCTGATAGCTTTTTCATCAAAAACAAAAACCGGTGAGCCGGCAAATTCAACTATTTTATCTATTTTTACGCCTGCGATTTCATCACGATAATTTTTATAATAGTATCTTCCGAATTTATTCATGGTTCCGGCAACTTGTTTTTTAATAACCGGTTTTATATATTTTTTCTTTTCCATAATTATTCTCCCTGCTTTTTATTATTCTCCAATTCTCCATAAGTGGTAATTTTTTCAAATTCATTTATATCTTTTACAATTTCCGCAGTATATCTAATCATTAATTTTCCGCTACTATAATCGGAATGTTTCTCATAATCCATACCCAATAATAATTTTACCATTCTTTCCGGCAGATTAATTCCGCAAGCCGATGCGAAATATACCCAAGCGGGAAAACGGGGATTAATTTCCAAAAGATAAATTTCTCCGGTTTTCGTTTCCATCATAGCTTCAAATTCCATACCACCCTGCCATTTCAGATAGCGTATTATTCTTTTGGTAGCATCTATTAATTTCGGATTGTGAATACTGATTGCATTCCAAACTTTACCGAGTTGTGTAGTAGTCATTTTTCTAATTGCAAAAACCCCCAAATCATCACCCAAACCGTCTCCGAAAGCGATGACATCAAATTCTTCTCCCACGATAAAAGATTGCACAATAATCGGATAACCCCATTTATTGGCTATTTTGTTAAAATATTCTTCCGCTTCCATAAGATTATTTGCTTTGAATGCTTCATAAAAAGGACCTTTTATCATACAAGGAAAACCTACGCTATTTGTTGCCGCTATCAAATCGGAATATGAAGTGCAAACAATGTATTCGGGTATTTTTATTCCCACCTTTTCGGCTATTTGATTTAATGCCGTTTTGTTTCTTAAATTAAACATCTCTTTTGTGGGAATCATCATTTTGATACCTAATTCTTCCAAATCTTTTTGAATGCTCATATACATAGGAAGTTCAGCATCAAGAGCGGAAATGATCACATCAAGATTTTCTTTTGAATGAATATATTGTATTCTTCGTAAAAACGAATCTCTTTCGCCGGAAGGATAAGGCAATATATATGATTTGTCATTCCATTGATTAAGATATATTCCGGGTTCAAGATTATCATATGCCAAACCTATGGTTCTTACATTTAAATTACTTTCTTTTAAAGAACGCATTATTCCCGTACCCGGACCGGGATTATCCACTGCATTTATTCCGCTAACCGCTATTGTGATGGGCTTCATAATTTAATCCTACAACAAATTATAATTTTTTAAATTTTGAATGAAATCCAATACGTCCACTTCCAATTGATTTTCATCCACATCATAAATTTCCAAAAGTTCGTCAACAACTTCATCCACACTTAATCCCTGTTTTAAATGGTTAATTATCGAGATACCCGTTTCATTACTCGTAAAAGAATGACCCGTAACAGGATCAAAGATAAAACCGCTATCGCTTATTGCCAAAGCGGCTAATTTGTCGGTATTCATTTTTACCTCCGAAAGTTTATTAGATAACCATGTTTTTATATAGACAACTCTTTTGCTTTATTACTGCGATTTTTTTCTAAAAAATAAATAACAAATATTTCGTCAAAGAAAAAAAACAGTTACTATTACTCACTTGGTAAGGTTTTCATTTTTTTTGTGTAATGTAAAGATTATTTTATCACCGTTAATTTGGATACTCTCGTGAGTTTTTTATTTTGCGACAGTTTTACAAAATAAATACCGCTTGATACTTTTTTGCCGTTTTTATCTTTCAAATCCCAATTTGCCGTAAATATTCCCTTGGATGATTTTCCTTCGATAAGTTGTTTTACCTTTTGTCCTTTCATATTATAAATGCTTAAATCAATCTCTCCATCTTGTGATAGCTCAAGCTTTATCCTTACGGTACTTTTTGTACCCGCTTCGGATAATACAAACGGATTGGGATATACCGACAATAAGGTGTTTTCTATTTCGGGTAGTGTAATATCGTTTGCTTCCGTTCCCTGATATTCGTATGCCCCCATATCTATATTATTTC
>CAZUGB010000157.1:0-10049 GCA_964619925.1 uncultured Candidatus Cloacimonadota bacterium | reverse complement strand
TAAATTTTTTAAAAAAAACTATTCGATTAATACAATAAATTTATAAGGAGCGTTTATGCGTCCGAAATTATATTTGATAGACGGCACGGCAATAATTTTCAGATCGTACTACGCATTTATACGAAATCCTTTGATTAATAGCAAAGGAATGAATACTAGCGCAATCTTCGGCACTATTTCATTTTTTTTAAGATTATTGGAAAAATACAATCCCGAACATATTGCAATTTCATTCGATAGGAAAGAAAAAACTTTTCGTCACAAAATTACGGATACATACAAAGCAAATAGACCGCCGGTTCCCGACGAACTTAATATGCAAGTGGAACCGATAAAGCAATATTTCAAATTGATAGATTTGCCGGAAATTTCAAAAGAGGGATATGAAGCGGACGACGTTTTGGCAACTTTTACCGAGAAAAACAAAGAAAAATATGATATTATTTTGGTTACAGGCGACAAAGATTTCTGTCAACTTGTGGAAGACGACAGAGTAGTGATTTACGACCCCAAAAAAGATATTGTGATAAATTATGAAAAAGTTATCGAAAAATACGGCATTACTCCCGAGCAATTTGTCGATTGGTTAGCCATTTGCGGAGATACCGCAGATAATATCCCCGGAGTAAAAGGAATTGGTCCAAAAGGCGCCACAAAATTATTGCAACAATATAAAACATTGGAAAACATCTATGAAAATATTGATAAAATTACCTCGAAAAGCATCAAAAATAAATTATTGGAAAGTAAAGAAAATGCCTTTTTGTCAAAAAAACTGGCTACTATGATAAAAGATATTAACCTTGATTTCCCTGAAAATTATTCATTCGATTTTGATAAAAAATATCTTAAAAACAGCTTTGATTTTCTTTTAAAATATGAATTGAACTCATTAAAGAAAAAAACTGAAGAAATTATTTATGCAAACGATTCCCAACAAGAAGAAAATGACTCTAAAATCACTTTCGAGACCGTTTTGGTAAATACAAAAGAAAAATTTGAAAACCTATTGGAAAGAATAAAAAAATATGATAATATAGCATTGGATTCCGAAACAACATCCACAAATACAATGGAAGCCAAACTGGTGGGAATATCTCTTTGCTTTGAAGAAAAGAAATCTTATTACATACCGATTTTGCACATTATGGAAGACAATTTGGATAGTGAATATGTTTTGAAAAATCTAAACAAAGCACTAAAAAACAAACTTATCATAGCGCATAATTTCAAATATGATTATGAGATTTTTAAAAATCACGGTTGGGATATTGAAAACAAGGTTTTTGATACAATGATTGCCGATTACCTTATCAACCCCGATTCCAGACATTCGCTCGAACATTGTGCCGTGAGATATTTCGAATATGAAATGATGCCGATTTCCGAATTAATCGGCAAAGGTAAAAACCAATCCACGTTCGATTTGGTACCGGTGGAAGCCGCCGCATTTTACTCTTCGGAAGATGCTTTTATCACTTTTAAATTGTATGATGTTTATAAAAAATTGCTGGAAGAACGTAATTTGAATTATCTTTTTGAAAAAATAGAAATTCCTTTGATTTCCGTATTGGCAAAAATGGAGCTGAACGGTGTAAAGATAGACAAAATAATATTGAACGAGATTTCTCATAATAATCAAATGGAAATGGTAAAATTGCGGGATAAAATATTTGAAATTGCAGGACAACAGTTTAACCTTAATTCCACTCAACAATTGGCTCAAATACTTTTTGAACATCTAAAAATAAAACCGATAAAAAAAACGAAAACCGGCTATTCCACGGATATTACCGTTCTTGAAAAGTTGGCAAAAGATTATGAAATAGCCAAATATCTTATGAAATATCGTCAAATTGCCAAATTGGAATCCACTTATGTGAAAGCCTTACCATTACTCATAAATAAAAAAACCGGAAGGATACATTCGTCATTTAATCAAACCGTAGCGGTAACAGGTAGATTATCAAGCTCAAATCCCAATCTGCAAAATATTCCTATTCGAACGGATATGGGAAAAGAAATAAGAAAGGCATTTGTGGCGGAACAAGGCTACAAACTAATATCGGCTGATTATTCCCAAATAGAATTAAGAATTTTAGCTTTGCTTTCAAAAGATGAAAAAATGATTGAAGCCTTTAAGAACAATATCGACATCCACTCAAACACAGCCAGTTTAATTTTCGGTAAGAATCTTTCGGAAATTACAAAAGACGAGAGAAGATTTGCAAAAGTAATTAATTTTGGATTGATTTACGGAATGGGTGCTTACAGAATTTCCAATGAATTAAATATTTCTCGCAAAGAAGCCGCCCAATTTATCGAAAATTATTTCGGACAATTTCCCACAATAAAATCTTTTATCGAAAAAACCATAGAAAACGGAAAAAAATCCGGTTATGTTTCCACGATATTAGGCAGAAGATTATATCTGCCCGGTCTTTCTTCGAGCAATAAACGTTTGGTGGCAGAATCCGAAAGAGTTGCCATAAATATGCCCATTCAGGGAAGTGCCGCCGATTTGATAAAAAAAGCTATGGTGGAAATTCATAATATCATAAAAAACAATGACGATATAAAAATGATAATACAAGTGCATGACGAACTGGTTTTTGAAGTAATGGAAACCAAAGTGCAAGAATATTCCAAAATAATAAAAGAAAAAATGGAAAATGTTCTTCCCGCAGAATATAAGGGTATTATTCCTCTATCGGTTGATATAGGTATTGGTGATAATTGGCTTGAAGCTCATTAGAAATTTTCGGATAGACTAAAATAGAAATGCGGTTTGCTTACCTTATCGAGATCTGTTTCCCAAGCTGTATCCATTTTTAATACGAAATATCCCAAATTTACGCGAGGTCCGAAACCGAAAGTTAGTTTTAGGTCTTTTAGAACGCCGTTTTGCGTTAATGTGAGTTTATCGTCCCATACGGTACCGAAATCCGTGAATGCACTTCCCCTAATGTTATAAAACATCATAGGTAGGGGAAAGGTAAATTTAAGCTGTTCTACAAAGGGAAATCTAAATTCGAAAGTACCGGTAAATTTATGCTTTCCTATTAAATCCTCTTCAATGTCCGATTGTTTGGTGTATCCGCGAAGATCGTTAATATCATCGAGCACAAAACCATAAGGATAATCTTTCCAAAGTGTTCCCGCAGTAAATTTCATAGCAAAAACATACTTACCCGGAAAATAAAAATAATCTCTGAAATCTCCGAACAATTGAGAATAATATTTTTCTTTTGAAGATAAGTTTAAGTTGCTCAGTAAAATCATTCGCCACCCGTCAATCGGTCCTACATTGCCGTAAATCGTATTATCATGAACCAAAGTTAATTGAGGTACCGAATAATTTGTAACTTCTTTGTCAGGAAGATTTATATATGAGGGCAAATAGTTATGACTCCAATTATTGGAATTCCAATTCCACCAATCTCTGTTAACTGTAACTTGTTGTACGATATTTTCAAAATCCAAACGCCAAAATTTATTAAAAGGATAACGAAGAATAAAGTATAAACCCAATTGGGAATATCTTTCTCTAAAATAATCCACATCAATGGAATTTTCATAAGTTACCTGATAGATGTAATCGGTGTTCAAATGGAAAAAGCCGACACCGTAATCAATTCTGCGAGCGAGATATATGTAGTCCAAAATAATATTAGTGTTTTGAAAATATTTGTTTATTCCTAGATTTATTCCTATGGAATGATTTCCCATAACGTCGGAAAGTCGGGTAAGAATTTGAACATAAGTTCCGTTTGTAGGCGAATAAGCCATTCCTCCCCAAAGTTGATCTATGGAAAATTTGGGACGATATTTTTTTCGGACCGGCGGGTTTAACTTTGAAGGCTCTTTGTCCAAAAGGATGTTGTAATGTTTGTTCAAACTGTCTTTTTCTATTGCGTTTCCAAAATTGAATTTGGTAATGTTATCTTTTGTATAAATGGGAAGTTCTCTTTTGAATTTTAGTTTTTTGTACCCGAAATAATTTATTCTGTTAATGTTAAAATTCGTATAAAAATTATCTTCGAAATTGTATTCTTTGGGTTTTCCGTATTTTTTATAATTAAGATTTTTTAAGGGATTATGCATTAGATAGATATCCCAACCGCCGTTGTACATTGCCGAGAATATCAGATTTTCGTTGGTGGAATCAAGATCACCGGAAAAAACACCGCTAAAAGTTTTTGTTATTTTGGCTCTTGTTCCGTTTTTCAAATCAATTATCTCGAAATTTGAATTAAATTCTTTTCTGGAAGAAAAGATGATGTGGTTATTGTCTTTTGTCCAAAATGGAAATTGATTTTCATAATTATCATCGGTTACCTGATAAAATTTTTGTGAATTCAAATCGTAATAAAAAATATTATAAGTAAGCGAGTAAAAGATGTGAGGTTGGTTCGGAGTTAATTTTCTATCGGAGGCAAAAGCGATTTTTGTATCGTCCATACTCCATTTGGGTTGGATATCGGCATATCTGTCATGAGTAATTTGGATAGTTTTCCCCGTGGAAAAATCGTAGATATAAATATCGGTTGCATGAGATTTTTGAGCGGCGAAAACAATTTTATTACCGTCATGTGAAACATCCAATTCAAATATCGCCTGAAAATCTCCCGGATTTATTGTTTGCACAATTTTCTTTTTATGAACATCTACCACATATATTCTATCGCCGTTTGTGGCTGATGCGGCAAAGGCAAAACGAGAACCGTCGGGAAACCAACTTATATTGTATCTAAAAAAGTGAAAATCTTCGAGTTTACCGTTTTTTTCTCCCTCAATAATCATTTCGGAAGGATACAAATCAAAAGTGGATGCTTTGAAAACCGCCGTTCGTAAAGTTTTATTGGAAAAATATAAAAAATCGGTATCATCCGGTGAAAAAACAGGTGAAAAATTGATATAAGAGCCGTCTTTTAGATGTCTGGTTTTTTCTTCATACAAAGAAGTAGGAGAATCATATTCTTTGTACATGGGGAAATATTTTTTCTTTAAATAGTCTTTCCAGCGTTCTTGAATTTGTTCAAAATCCATTCCGAAGATTTTTTTGGTAGCGGCATCAATATTGGTAGCCAATTTGATTGCATAATAAAATTTTAAAATCGTTTTTCTACCGTAGGTATCGGCTATAAAACGTAAAAAGGATTCCCCTTCTCTGTATGCATAATATCCGCCCACGCTTTGCAAATCGATTAATCTTCCATTTAATAATAAATCCGCCACGAACATATTATTGTAGGCATCTTTTCCTTGTTTGGATTCAAATTCGGGCAATCCTTCTGAAAACCAAAACGGAATACTACCGAAAGTCAGTATGGAAAAATTATTGCTGTTGATGTCGTTAATATAAGCATGTGTAAGCTCGTGTATCAAAACGGCTTCAAGTGATTTGTAATCACCCTTGAAAGGTATCACCACGCGATTTTTTGAAATTTCCGTAAAACCGCCTACGGCATTGCTTAATATGGAAGGCAAAACGTTTGTATTGGCAAAAGTGTGTTGTGTGTTATAAAAAATTATGGGTATTCTGCTTTTCAACGGATAGGTAAAATCTTTTTTTAGATAATAATAGGCTTTTTCAGCCATTAATCCTGCAATATTTCCGAAAACGGGATCTTCTTTTTCATAATAAATATCGAAATGTAACGTTTTTAAAACGACCCATTCGGTATGTTTGGTTTGAACCTTGTTTTCGCCAAAATAATATGCCTGTAATGATGTAATGGAAATAAGAAGAATTAAAAGAAATAATATTTTTTTCATATATACCTCAAAAAACCTTAACGTTAATATACCTTTCTGGATTTTTTCTAATATCGTCAATTAAAGAATCAAATTTTGCGGAACTTCTTAAAAAACTGTCATATAAATCTTTGTTTTTGATAAAATTGTTTAGATTGTTATCATTATTTCTTGCATCGGAAGCTATTGAATTAATTTTTGACAATAATATTTTTAAGCTATCCTGAATTTCTATCATATTTTCTACGGTCAAATCGCTTTTGTTGATGATTTCTTTTATTTTGGGGCTATTTTGATTTATAAGCGAATCGATGGAGCGGGTTATGTTTTGAATATCTTCAGTTAGATTTTCCATTTGTTTTTTATTGATTATTTCCGAAATGGATTTTGCGGATTTGTTTATATTTTCTATGGTATTATTAATTTTTTTTATTAAAGAATTGGAAAAAGCTTCGCCGATGTTATCGGATATTTTATTTAATTTTATCATCATTTCGGAAACGGACAGACCGTTTTTGCCTTTGAAGACGTAATCATCATAAGATACCATATCACCGTTTTCCGAAGGAATTATTTCAATTTGATTTTCTCCCATCATATTTGCGGTTGAGATTTTAAAAATCGTATTTTTTCGTAACTTGAAGGGAAGAGAAATTTTGCAGGTGACAGATACTCCGTTTGAAGATAACGAGATATTTTTTACCACACCTACCTGAACCCCGCGTAATACCACTCTTGAACCTATGGATATGTTATTTATCTTAGGAAATAGAATTGTAACGTTTTTTGCGTTTTTATCGTATAGGGTAAAATAATGATAACCCCAAATAAAAAGTATCAAAACCGTTATAAACATTAGGGCTACCTTAAAAGGAATATCCTTTTTATTTTTATAATTCATATTCTTCCGACCTTAAATAATTATTTATTCTTTTATCGGTGGCACTAATCAATTCGTTGTAATTTCCGTCAAAGATTATTTTCCCTTGATGAATCATTATTATTCTGGCGGGGAGGTTTGCCAAAATTCTTTTGTCGTGAGTTACAATTACCGAGGTTTTGCCTTCCGTATGGATTTCTTTTATCAGATTCAGAACTTTTGAAGCATTATTAGGGTCAAGACCGGTGGTAGGTTCATCATAAAAAATGTATTTGGGGTTTGTAATCACCGCTCTGGCAATGGCTACGCGTTTTTTCATTCCTCCGCTGATTTGAGAAGGATATTTGGATGAAACATCGTCAATATCCAGTTTGTGGAATATTTCATTTACCTTTTTTATTATTTGATGCTTTTTCATATTGGAATTTTCAAAAAGGGGAAGAGCCACATTCTCAAAATTTGTCATAAAATCCAATAGTGCGGAACTTTGAAAAACCAATGAGCTATTATGATTTTTGATATTTCCCAATAAATTGTTTTCATAAAAAATTTTCCCCGAATAAAAGGGATTTAGTCCCAAAATCGTTTTGATAAGCACGGTTTTACCTTGTCCGCTTTTTCCTATTATCAATATCAGATCGTTATCATTGATGCTAAAAGAAATATTGTCTAAAATCTTTTGAGAATCAAAAACAACGGACAAATTTTGTATTTTTATCATTCGGCCGATGTTACCCAAATGCCGTCTTTATGCAATTTTAGGGGAATCAAATTTTCAGTGTAGGTTTGTTGCGGCAAATCGCTTTTTAGATACAATCTTACGTAGTGGTCCGAAAGAATCGTTTGATAATCGTCGGTTGATTTTTCAATGATACCGGATAATTTTATTTTGTTTGTGATAAGAAAATCTTTATAGTTTTTCAGTTTTTTATCAGCGAGATTTTTTAACATCTTACTGCGTTTTTGAGAAATGGAACCGTTTACAAAATCATCCATTTGAGCGGCTGGTGTATCATCTCTTTTGGAATAGATAAAAAGATGCAGGTATGCAAAGGGTAGCGAATTAAGAAATTCATAAGTTGATATGAAATTTTCTTCCGTTTCGCCCGGAAAACCGATAATCACGTCAAACCCGAATGCCGCATCGGGGAATATCTCTTTGATTTTATAGATTTTATTTTTAAAAAGAGCGGTATCGTATTTTCTTTTCATTCTCTTTAAAATTTCATCGTTTCCCGATTGCAAGGGTATATGAAAATGATGAGCTATTTTTTGTGAATTTTTAAAATAATCCAAAAGTTTTTCCGTAAAAAGATTCGGTTCTATCGAGCTTAATCTAATCAATTTTACTTCGTGAATTTTTTCCAAATCATAGAGTAAATCCGATAAATCGTAATTTTGATATAGGTCTTTGCCGTATAAACCCAAATTTATTCCGCCTAAAACAAATTCACTGTATCCGTTTTGCGTAAGCATTTTTATTTGGTTAATAACGTTTTCTTTTTTTCTGCTTCTTGAATGTCCGCGAGCATAGGGAATAGCACAATATGTGCAATAATAATCGCATCCGTCTTGAATTTTTATAAATGCTCTGCTTTTTTCGGGTAAATTATCGGTGGATAATTCCGAAAACTCCGTCGCTTTTAATATGTTTTGAAAACATAACGACCGATTATTTTTTAAAATCTCGTAAACCGAGCCTTTTTTATTGTTATCGATAATAAAATCAATATCTCCGAGTTTTTTTATCTCATCATAATTTCTTTGAGCGTAGCAACCCGTAACGACAATTTTTACCTTTGGATTTTTCTCCTTTTGCAAAAGAGCTTTTCTGATTGCGTTTCTGCTTTTATAGTCGGTTCTGTTTGTAACAGTGCAACTATTTATTACATAAACATCGGCTTCATTGGTAAAATCAACCTGTTTGTATCCGTTTTTGGTAAATTGATTAACAATACATGCCGATTCATATTGATTTACCTTGCATCCGAATGTGATAATAGCGATTTTTTTCATTTAATTATCGGAAGTTTCTATTTTAATACCCAATTCTTTCAATTGATTTTCGTCAACATCCGAAGGTGCTTCACTCATCAAATCCACGGCTTGTAATGTTTTCGGGAAAGCAATCACGTCTCTTAGAGAATCTGCTTTTGCCATTAACATCACAATTCTATCTATGCCGGGAGCAATACCACCGTGCGGGGGTGTTCCGTATTTCAAAGCTTCCAAGAAAAATCCGAATTTGTGTTGTAATTCTTCTTCGTCAAATCCCAAAACATCAAATATCTTTCTTTGAATATCAAGTCTGTGACATCTAATACTTCCGGAAGATAATTCCATACCGTTGCAAACCAAATCGTATAATTCGCCTTCAATTTTATGATAATCTTTTTCGTCATCAAAATATTTGAGATGTTCCAATTTGGGAAGGGTAAACATATGATGTGCCATTTGCCATTTTTTATTTTCATAATCAAATTCGAAAAGCGGAAAATCGGTAATCCACACAAAATTAAATATGCTTTCGTCATAAAGATTGAGAGTTTTTCCAAGATAATTTCTTACTTCCGCCAACACTTTGAAAACAATTTCGTTTCTATCGGCGGCAAATAATATCAAATCTCCGTTGTTAGCTTTGGTTTTTTTTATCAGGGCTTTTTGAATATCTTCATTAAGAAATTTGCTGATTCCCGAGGTAAGAATGTCATTTTCCACTTTTGCATAGGCTAATCCTTTTCCGCCTACATGCTTGGCAATATTTACAAGTTCATCTATTTTTTTTCGGGAAAAACTTGCACAATTCGGAGCAATAATCACCCTAACCGAACCGTTTTGAGATAAAGCGTTTTCAAAAACTTTAAATCCGCTGTCTTTTACGATTTCCGAAACGTTACACAATTCCATACCGAATCGCATGTCCGGTTTGTCGGTACCGAATCTATCCATAGCCTCACGGTAGGTAAGTCTGGGAAAAGGTATTGAAATATCCAAATCGATATTTTTCTTAAAAATGTATTTGAATAGTCTTTCGATTATATCAAAAATTTGTTCTTTATCGGCAAAACTCATTTCCATATCAAGTTGTGTAAATTCCGGTTGTCTGTCAGCTCGTAAATCCTCATCTCTAAAACATCTTGCTATTTGAAAATATCTGTCAGGTCCTGAAATCATAAGAAGCTGTTTATAAATTTGCGGTGATTGGGGAAGCGCATAAAATTTGCCTTTGTAAATTCGTGAAGGTACCAAATAATCTCTGGCTCCTTCGGGTGTACTTTTCATAAGATAGGGTGTTTCAATTTCATAAAATCCTTCGTTATTCAAAAATTCTCTTATCGAAAAGATAACTTTGTGACGCAAAACAATATTATTTTTTAATTTTTCTCTTCGCAAATCAAGATAGCGATATTTC
>CAZUGB010000156.1:0-7469 GCA_964619925.1 uncultured Candidatus Cloacimonadota bacterium | reverse complement strand
TGAAATAATTTCTTTTGAGTATCGATATCCATTCCCAAACCGAAATCTTTTACGAATATTTTGATATAATTATTTATTTTTCTTTGAAATACAATTATCTCGCTATCAGGATAAGAAAATTTTATGGCATTATTGAGTAAGTTTCTAATTATAGTTTCAATCATAAATCTGTCGGCATAAATTATATGATTTTTTCTTATTTTTGTTATAATCTTTATCCTTTTTATTTTTGCTTGAGATGATATTAAGTTCACGGTTTCATTAATGACATCTTTTAAGTTTAATTTTTCGGGATTATATTGTAATGTCCCCGTTTGAAATCTTGACCATTGTAAAAGATTTTCCAATAAGGAATAGGAATTTAAAACAATTTTTTCCAATTCTTCAATCATCATAAACATTTTTTCTTTGGATATATTCTTTTGATGTTTTTTCATTAGAGAAATAAAAGAGGATATTGTAGCGAAGGGAGATCTCAAGTCATGTGCTACAATTGAAAAAAATTTGTCTTTTGAAAGGTTTATTTTTCGCAACTCAATGTTTTCAAGCCTGTAAATTTCATTCTCATGTTTTTTCCTTTCAATATCATATTTTAAATTTAATTCGGTAATTTTTTTTGATCTGTTCTTATCAAATGATTTTTCTTTAAAAATAAATGATTGTTTTCTATATTTAAAAGCTTTTTTAAAATCTTTTTTTGTATAATAAATTTTTGATTTCATAAGATAATATAAGTATTTTAAATAATCCGAAAGAAATCTTAGATTAACTTTATTAAGATAATTTTCAGCCTTATTAATTTCGTTGTTTAATAAAGCAAATTCCGAAAGAGAAATATAAACCATTTGAATCTCAGCAGGTCTTAATAAATCTTCAACAAAGTAGGAAAGTGCAATTTCCATGGTTTTGAATGCATTTTGGTAGTCTTTTAGGTTTTTATAAACATAAGCCATATCAAAATATATGTAGAAAAAATTGTTTGGTTTGGCATCTTTTGCTAATTTTAAAAATTTTACGGCATACTTTTTGAATCTTAAAGATTGAATATTTTTTCTTTGAAAATAATAAATATTTGATATTTCATTTAAAGACGAACTCATATATAAATAATCATGATTAGCTTTTGCTTTTCTGTATATTGTTTTGAAATAGTCGATTGCAAGTTTATAGTTGTTTGTTCTCATATACGATTGAGCCAATATAAAATCGTAAAATAAGGTGTGCTTCGGTTGAAAACCCAAATCCAAAAGGTTAGCCATATATTTTTGAATTGATAAAAAATCATATTTACGATATGCAAGATCAATAAGATGAAGATATAATGTTATTAAACTTTTTCCTTTCAATTCATTTTTATTAAGTAAATTCGTTAATATTTTTTCCGCTTCATTCAATTTATTATTCTTTATTAAACGTTCGGATTTCATTAATAAATTTACAATCTCTTTTTTTTCGCCCATTTACACCTCTTTTGCATTTTTTAATATTTCATATTTGTTGTCAATTACTTAATTCGAATATATATATTTTGAGAATTTTTTACAAAAACCATACAAAAATAATGCTAAAAATAATTTTTTTACAAAAAGCTAAAACTTGACATTTAAATCATTAAAAAATTGTTTTCTCAAAACTAAATTTTAGGAGGTTATCAATATGGTTAATCCGCAAATTTTTCGCCAATATGATATAAGAGGAATTGTTGACAAAGACCTAACAGATGAAACCGTATATCTTCTCGGAAAAGGCTTCGGGACGTATTTGAAAAGTTTAGATTTAAGAACCGTAACAATCGGCGGAGATGCAAGATTAAGTAGTCCCAAATTTAAAGAACAATTTTCAAAAGGTTTGATAGAAACCGGTTGCGATGTTTTTGATGTGGGAATATTAGCTACACCTACTTTGTATTTTTCCATACAGGATTTGGGGGTAGATGCCGGAGTAATGATTACCGGAAGCCACAATCCGCCGGAATACAACGGTTTTAAACTTAATGTGGGATTAACAAGTATCTACGGAGAAGAAATCCAAAAGATATATAAAATTATTGAATCCGATTCGTTTGCTTCGGGAAACGGTAAAATTACACAAGTGGAAGGCATGATTGAAAAATACAAAGATTATATCGTAAAAAACATCAAATTGGAAAGACCGGTAAAAGTTATAGTCGATGCCGGAAACGGTGCAGGCGGTCCGATACTTCCCGATATTTTAAAAAGACTCGGTTGTCAGGTAACGGAACTCTATTGCGAAATGGACGGAACTTTCCCAAACCATCATCCTGACCCCACAGTGATAGAATATATTCAAGATTTAATTAAAGCCGTAAAAGAATCCGATGCGGAATTGGGTATCGGTTTGGACGGAGATGCAGATAGAATTGGCGTGATAGATGAAAACGGAGATATTCTTTTCGGGGATCAAATATTAACGATTTTTGCCAGAGATTTTTTAAAAGATCATCCGGGAGAAAAAGTTATCGGTGATGTAAAATGTTCAAAAAATTTCTATGATGACATAAAGAAACACGGTGGTATTCCCGTGATGTATAAAACCGGACATTCCATGATAAAACAAAAGATGAAACAGGATAAAATTAAGTTAGGCGGTGAAATGAGCGGTCATATTTTCTTTGCCGACAGATATTTCGGATATGACGATGCTATCTACGCTTCATGCAGATTTATAGAGATTGTGGCAAAATCCGATAAGCCTGTAAGCCAATTTCTTGCCGACCAACCGAAATTATTCAATACACCCGAAATTAGAGTGGATTGTCCCGACGATATAAAATTCAAATTGGTGGAAAAAGTTAGAGACAGCTTTATAAAAGAAGGTTATGATGTTAATGATATTGACGGAATGCGAATAAACTTTGATGAAGGCTGGGGGCTTTTGCGACCTTCTAATACGCAACCGGTATTGGTTTTAAGATTTGAAGCAACTTCAAAAGAAAAGCTGGATGAATATAAAAAATTAATAGATGATAGAATAAACGAAATTTTATCAACTTTTTCTTGATAAAAAGATTAACAAAAAAATGTTTGTAAAAAATAAATTCGGAGGAAATCAATGAAAAGAGTTTTCAATTTTGCCGCTGGACCGGCTGTATTACCGGAACCTGTATTAAGAGAAGTTCAGGAAGAATTGCTTGATTATCGCGGACATGGTTTGTCCGTTATGGAAATGAGTCATAGATCGGCTGTTTACGGAGATATAATATCCGATGCCATTCAAAGAGTGAAAGACATTTTGGGATTAGGTGATAAATATGAAGTATTATTCCTTCAAGGTGGTGCAAGCACACAATTTTATATGATACCCTTAAATTTTTGTCCACAAGATAAAGTAGCCAACTATATTGATACGGGCGCATGGTCAACAAAAGCTTTGAAAGAAGCAAAAAAAATAGGCAAAAAAATGCATGTAGCCGCAAGTTCGGCAGATAAAGAATATACATATATCCCCAAATCTTACGAATTATCGGAAAATCCCGCTTACTTGCATATCACTACAAACAATACAATTAGAGGAACCGAGTATAAAACGGATTTGGATCTCGGAGATGTACCTTTGATTGCGGATATGTCATCTAATATATTAAGCAAACCGATAGACGTTTCCAAATATTCGGTTATTTATGCAGGTGCGCAAAAAAATATCGGTCCTGCCGGTGCCACACTTGTGATTATCCGAAAAGATATGATAGAAAAAATCAATCCGAATTTACCTACAATGATGGATTATAACACTCACATTGCAAAAGGCTCAATGTTTAATACACCGCCCGCATTTACAATTTATGTTATAGGAAAAGTTTTAAAGTGGATAATGGACAACGGCGGATTGGTAGGAATGCAAAAACGAAACGAAGAAAAAGCAAAATACATTTATGATGTGATAGATCAATCGGATTTTTACAAAGGAACCGTAGTTAAAGAAGACAGATCACTTATGAATATTCCTTTCAGATTGGCAACCGAAGAGCTTGAAAAGAAATTCGTTCAGGAAGCGGCTGAAAGAGATATGATAGGTTTGAAAGGACACAGAAGCGTTGGTGGTATCCGTGCTTCGGTATATAATTCATTACCTATCGAAGCGGCACAAGCTTTGGCAGAATTTATGATAGATTTCGAAAAAAGAAACAAATAGGACATGATTTAGGCGGGTTGATTAATTTCAATCCGCTTTTTTATCTATGGCAAATCAAATCTTTGAAAACAAATTATATTTTTTGGCTTTTTTATCTGCACTGGCGATATCTTTGTTCGCTCTTGAAAGTTTTGTTCCCAAACCTTTTCCTTTTATGAAGTTAGGTTTGGCTAACGGTGTGGTTTTAATGCTTATTTTTCAAGATAAATTTTATTATGCATTTATAGTGGCGTTATCAAAAGTTATTTTGGGTAATTTGTTTTTAGGAACAATATTTTCGCCTTCATTTTTGTTGTCATTTTTCGGAACTATTATTGCATCTTTTATGATGATATGCTGTTATAGACTAAACTTAAAGTTAAGTATTATAGGAGTAAGTATAATCGGTGCAATTTTTCATAACTTAACTCAATTATTCATAGCAAGATTCATTTTAATTAAAGATAATTCAATTTTTTATTTTATCCCTTTAATGCTCATCTTAGGTCTTATCACAGGAATTATATCAGGATATTTTGCAAATTATATGAAAAATTATTTTGATAATCGGAGAATCGTAAATAATGAAATTTAATAAATTGGTTTTAAGATATTTTTTCATTTTATTTTTAATTACAATATTTTTCCTTGGGATGTTAACGGGACTTTTTTATTATTATTCAAAAGAATTGCCCCCGCTATCCGAAGTGAAAAGATTTGATATGAAAGTCGGTTCCGAAGTATATGATAGAAACGATAATCTGATTCATACCTTTTCCATAGAAAAAAGAAAACTAACCAAAATTAACGAGTTGCCACCTTATTTGATAAATGGTTTAATAGCGGTGGAAGACAAAAATTTCTATAAACATTGGGGCTTGGATTTATCGGGATTAATGCGCGCTATCATTGTAGATATAAAAAATAGAAGTTTTAAACAAGGCGCCAGCACCATTACACAACAATTAGCAAGAAATATGTTTTTAACTTTGGATAAACAATTGCCAAGGAAAATAAAAGAATTACTGCTTTCAATATTAATAGAAAAACATTACTCAAAAGAAGAAATTTTAGAATTTTATTTGAACAAAGCTCCTTTCGGTCCGGGATTGTATGGAATCGAAGTGGCATCAAAAAAATATTTTAATAAAGAAGCAAAAGATTTAAATATCCCCGAAGCGGCTTTACTTATCGGAATGCCTCAATTACCGTCGGCATATTATCCTTATCGTCATCCTAAAAGAGCATTAAAAAGAAGAAATATTGTTCTTAAAAGAATGTTTGAAGAACATGTTATTACGAAAAAAGAATACCAAAATGCCATTTCCACACCGATAGAATTAAAAAGTCCCAAAATAAATTATAAATCGGCGGATTACTTTATTGAATATGTAAGAAAAATCGTTACAAAAAAATATGGCAGCAATAGATTGTTTACCGGCGGATTAAAAATTTACACTACAATTGATATGAAACTTCAAGCCTATGCCGATTCCATTTTAAATATGAATCTTACAAAATTCGAAAATAAAAATAATTATGAAGTAAAATATGCGGATTTCCCACCGGATACCACTGATATAGTTACGGATTATGTGCAAGGAGCCGTTTTTTCCATAGAACCGGAAACAGGTTATGTGCGAGTTATGATTGGCGGAAGAAACTTTAATCACAGCAAACTGAATAGAATGATGCAATCAAAAAGACAACCCGGTTCCGCATTTAAACCCATTCTATACACAGCCGCATTGGATAACGGATATACTACCGCAACTATTATTCAGGACGAACCGATTTGTTTCATTCAAAGCGATACATTATTTTGGAAACCTCACAACTATGCCAATAGGTACTTTGGCTATACAAGAATGAGAGACGCCTTAAAACATTCGAGAAACATTTATGCCGTAAAAATGATTTACGATCTAAAACCTTATGTGGTACGTGATTATGCAAGACGTTTCGGAATTACTACAAGAGTTCCTTCCTTTTATTCAATTGCCATAGGAACGGCGGAAGTAAGACCTTATCAATTGATTTCCGCTTATACCACATTTCCCAATAACGGCGAAAGAGTATCACCAATCTTTATTAGAAGAATAGAAGATGATAAAGGCAACGTTATATTCTTGGCAAAAATCGAAAAAACTCGTGTAGTTGACGAAAAAGTTAATTTTCTTATGAGAAGTATGATGCAATCGGTAGTGGAAAGCGGAACAGGTGTAGGGGTGAGGTGGCAACCTCATTGTAATTATAAGTGGACAGCCGCCGGTAAAACGGGAACGACGGACGATTTTAGAGATGCTTGGTTTATAGGATATAATAGAAAGCTTGTTACCGGAATCTGGGTGGGATTTGATGATAATCGCTCACTTGGAAAAGGTCAATCGGGAGCTACTGCGGCGCTTCCTTCTTGGCCATACATTATGAAAAAGGCTATTGAACTCGATTCACCGAAAAATTCCAAAGGAAAACCTATCATTAACGGAGCGGAATACAGTTTTGATAGGAAACCGCAGGGAATAGTCAAAGTGAAAATATCCAAATCCACCGGCTTGCTACCTACCAATCCTTATGAAGAAACAATGTATGAATATTTTATCGACGGAACACAACCTACACCGTTTTCGGATAGTTTGGGATATAACTTGGTTCCCACGATGTATAAACCGAATGAAAAGGATTCGTTGGTTTACGATTTAGGCGGGGAACGTTATCATTATCCCGATACTTTGGCATATGTAAAAGTTTATCCCGATAGTCTTAATCCTGATAAATTCGAATTAAAACCAAAACATTATCCTGCTGGAATAGATTTGCGCGGTGCGGCTATAATAAAAAATCATAAATATGTAACAAGACCTGATTCATTATTGATTAATTTACCGCCGTGGGTGATAAAATCAGATTCTTTAAAATATATGATAAAAAAAGATGATTAATTTCTTATTTATAATACTCTGTTTATCGTTAGCAATATATCTGTATTTTACGGTTTTGTTTTATCGCGGAATAAAGAACAGAACGCTTTCTCAATCGTCTGAAATGCCTTTTGTAAGCGTGATAATAGCCGCAAGAAACGAAGAAAATAATATCACTACGATATTAACATATCTGAATAATCAATCATATCCGTCAGATAGATATGAAGTTATAGTTGCTGATGACGATTCTACCGATAAAACAGCGGAAAAAATTCAGTTTTTTGCAAACAATAATCAAAATATCAATTATTTAAAAATCACCGATAGAAATAAATATAACTCTCCCAAAAAGAACGCATTAACAAAAGCCATAGAAAAAAGTAGGGGAGAGATACTACTCTTTACCGATGCCGA
>CAZUGB010000155.1:0-4963 GCA_964619925.1 uncultured Candidatus Cloacimonadota bacterium | reverse complement strand
AATCTTCATATTAAAGCTCTTCCCTCTCTCGGTTTGGTGGGTCTTGTTTATTTTATAGGAAGATCAATAGGTTTAATCTCCGGCGCCAGATTGGGAGCAATTATCGGAGGGGCGGAAGAAAAGATAAAAAAATATCTCGGTTTGGGAATTTTATCTCAAGCCGGTGTGGCAATCGGTTTAACTTTAATGGTAAAACAAGAATTCGAGGGTTTGGGAAAAGTGGTAAAAACCGTAGGAGATCATCAAATAACCACGGGTGAAGAATTGGGAATCACACTTATCACTATCGTTACTGCTACTTCAATTTTATTTGAAATTATCGGGCCTGTGCTCACGAAAATAGCTTTGAAAAAAGCCGGAGAAATCAAGGAGTAGATACTATGGAAAAGAAAATAGCCAATATTACGGTTAAAAGTATAATGTCATACATAATCAAAACACCCACCGTGGCAAAAGCCAATGACAAAATCGACGATGTTTTGAAAAAAATTATTGAAGATCCGAGAACAAGACACGCCTATATCACAGACGATTCGGGCAAATTGATAGGTTCATTAAGGATAAATAATATCATTGCATATATGTTTCCCGATACCGTTTTTATAGAAGAATACGGCTCTATTCCCGTTAGTTCTTTTGTGGATTATTCAAACGCCAAATATGTAAAAGATATTATGAATACCGACCCGAGTTATTTGTTTGAAGAAAGCACATTACAAGAAATGATTCAAATTATGCTTTCGGAAAAAGTAAACGAATTGCCGGTAGTTGATAAAGAGCTAAAAGTTATCGGAGAAGTTAATATTTTGGAACTTATCACCTATTATTTACAAAAGAAAAACGTTAAAAAGGATTAACAATGAAATTACCTTTATTTTTTCATATCATAATTTTTTGGCTCGTTGGAATCGTAGTAAATTTGATATTCAAATCCCTTTTCGGCTTCATTAATTTTAATCAAAGTTACGGTTTCTTGATGCTTCTTGTTTACTCATTGGATTATACATTGGTATTTATTTTAAGAAAAAAATTCTCATTCTCGCTTTTATCTTCCGTAATTCTTTTCATTTCTCTAATCTCCGTATTTATTTTTATGATATTTATTTGGAGTAGAACCGGCAGGGAATCCGTTTTGGGACAATTTATTCTGCTGTTTGCCAATCTGCTTGTTTTTTCGATATATCTCACACATTTTTGGGATAAATTCAAATTTGAATATCTTTCACATATTCTTGTGGTGTTTCTATATGCGGTTTCGTCCACAATCATTTATATTTTATTGTTCAAATTCATAAGCGGAAAGGCTTCTTCATTGCCTTCTTTAAAATTGATTTTTCTAAGTCAACTTGCTTTCATAGTGCCATATCCTTTTGTTTATAAAATATCTGCGGAGATAATGAACTTTTTGGAAATAAATTTTACAACTCCTACACAACGAATAATAATAGAAGATAAAAAAGAGACTACCAAACCGACAGAGGATGATTGATAAAAAAATGGTGGAGCATAGCGGGCTCGAACCGCTGACCTCTTGTCTGCCAGACAAGCGCTCTCCCAACTGAGCTAATGCCCCGATTTACTTGTGCAAAGATTTTTATTTCGGATTATCAGTCAAGAATTAATATTCGGATTATAAAATTATTTTTATGCTAAGAAAATCTTACTGCTCTGTTTTCTACCGGTTAAAATTTTTTAAATATTCCTATGAAAAATTAATTATGCACTCGGTTATTTATCGGTATCTTCTTCCGTTAAAATATCTTTTAATAAATCTTTAATTTCTTTTGAAGTAAAACTTTTGGCAATTCGTTTGGCTTTTTTGCCTTCCACATAACGCTCAATAATAATTCTTACTTTTTGAACCTCTTCTTTGGGTAGCACGTTCTTGATATGACGATTTTCAAGTATGGAAACCACTATCACACCGCTTAAAATTATCGCCCAATTAAAATATATCCATAATAAAAATACGGGAACGGAAGCCAACACGCCGAAAATAAGTTTGGTATTGGTCAAATTAATTACATACCAATTGAAAAAGGATTTGAAAATAATCCAAAATGCCGATGTTATTGCCGCTGATATAAAACCCGATCTATTTTGAATCTTAATGGAAGGAATATAAGCAAAACCCAAAATAAATATGATAAATAACAAAATAAAAGGTGTGATATATAAAGAAATCTTTTGAAAAAAACCTATATTGAAAAAAGCCGAGACCAAAGGTAAAGAGGTTGCGGATAACAAAATAAGTATTAATAACGAACCAAAAATAGTCATTCCGAAAAATTTTATCGCATTTTGAAAAAGTCCCATTTTTTTGTGCAATCGCACGTTTAATATATCGTCAAAAGCATTGTTTATCACTTGAAATAATGAATATGAAGTAAAAAGCAATATGATAAAACTAAAAAAATTAAAAGATATTTTTTTACTCGCTATTTGATTGATGTAGGTATAAATTTGCTCGGCAGATTTGGGTAAAAATACCGAAACAAGAAATTTTTTTAAATGATTTCCGAGATGCAAAAAGGGAAGTTCGGGAAGAAAAAACAATAAAAACACAACAAACGGCACAAATCCCAAAAGCGTAATGAAAGTAAGCGAAGCCGCTCTATTTAATACCTTATCCTCATTAAATTTTCTATAAAATGTTTTTAGAAAATAAATCAGATATTTAACATTCTCAATAAATTTCGGTTTATACTTGATATACCCCAATTGAATTTTTTTCGATAAATTTTTCACAAAAAAGAAAGAAAGTCTAAAAAATCTTTTTCTATTCATAGCGTAACGCATCCACCGGATTTAATTTGCTAGCCTTAATACTGGGTAATATTCCGAAAATCAAGCCCACACCAACCGATACAACCAACGCAACCACTACTGTGGAAACGGAAGGGACAAGCTCAAAATTCATAAATTGAGCTATTTTTTTTAAAGATGCCAAAGCCAAAAGCACACCCGTCAAACCGCCGATAAATGTGATTAATACCGTTTGAATAAGAAATTGCATAAAAATATCCGTTCTTTTGGCTCCCACGGCTATTCGAACACCTATCTCCCTTGTTCTTTCTTTTATTGTGCTAAGCAAAATATTCATTATCACAATACCGCCTACCAATAATGAAATAACACTGATTATATAAAAAATCATTCTGAAAATTGCCGAATTTTTTTCGTATTCTTTTTTGTTTTCTTCCATAGAAAACACCCTGAATACCTCTTCGCCCGCTCTTAGATTTAATAATATTTCTCTTATCTTCTTTGTTGCTATTTCCGCTGTTTTTATATCTGTGGTTTTTACTGTAAATTTGCTAAATTCGTTCTCATTGGAAATTTTGGAAAGATAGGTGGTTAAAGGTATAAATGCTCGTTTGTTCATATATTCCAACATATTATAATGATTATTTGAATTTTTGTTTTCCAGATATTTTTTTTCCATTATGCCCACAACTTTAAATTTGGCATTACCCACAGATATATATTTCCCGATAGGATCGATATTGCCGAATAAATCTTCTTTTATTTTCGTTCCTATCACCATTACCGAAGTTTTGTTTTTTATATCAAATTCCGTGATAAATCTTCCCTTTTGCACATTCCATTCTTCTATATTAGAAAAATCGGGCATTACTCCTTTTAATGCAAAGTAATCTTCTTTATCCCTATAATGGAATTTTGTATAATCGGTTTTTTCCGGCGAAAAATATTTGATTTCTTTAACTCTATTCTTAATCAACATTATTTCTTCAAGCGACAATGTTTCTTTAAGATGTTTTTCGTTTTCATAATTCCAATTTTTTCTAATTGTTATTTTGGTAAATCCGCCTCTTTGCAACATCCATTCGAGCGTTTGCTTATTCATACCGTTTACCAAAGATAAAACCACGATAATAGACATTGTTCCCAATATGATGCCGAAAATGGTAACAAAACTTCTTAACTTTCTGCTCCAGAAATCGGTAAAACCCACTGCGATATTTTCTTTAAGCGACAATGCCATCTTCTATATTTCCGTCTTTGATTTTAATAATTCTATTACACGCCTGAGCCACGGAAGAATCATGAGTAACAATAATGATTGTGTGACCTTGTTCATTCAAATCTTTAAAAATTGATAAAATATCATTACCAGAGCCGGTATCCAAATTTCCGGTAGGTTCATCCGCCAAAATAATATCGGGATTATTCACCAACGCTCTAGCAATAGCCACACGTTGCCTTTGTCCGCCTGATAACTCCGAAGGTTTATGTTTTAATCTGTCTCCTAAACCTACATCCATCAATATTTTTTTTGCAATATTTTTTCGTTTTTTTGCACTAATCCCTGCATAGAGTAAAGGCAGTTCTACATTTTTTAGGATGTTTAAATGCGGTAGAAGATTAAAAGTTTGAAAAACAAATCCGATTCTTTTGTTTCTTATTTCAGCCAATTTTGAATGTTTTAATTTACTTATTTCCATATCGCCGAGATAATATTTTCCTGCTGTTGGCGTATCCAAACATCCCAAAATATGCATCAAAGTAGATTTCCCAGAACCGGAAGGTCCCATGATGGCAATAAGCTCACCTCTATAAATTGAAATATTAATATCCTTTAAAGCTTCTACTTCCACCTTACCCATTTTATAAATTTTCTTTAAATGTTTCGTTTTTATTAATTCTTCCATATCTCTTTCCATTATCTTTTGGTATTCACTTTCAATAGATAATTTTTTAGTCAATCATTTTATTTTCTCATGCTCCTTAGTTGCTTTGAACTCCCCCCCTCCCCCTCTTTGGTAAAGAGGGGGAACAATCACTCCCTTCTCTTTTGGAAAGAGAAGGGTAGGGAATGAGTTAGTGAAAAAAACAATTTCATTTTTATTTTAATCAAAGTTTTTGACTTGTTGGGAACTCCCCCTAACCCCCTCTTTGATAAAGAGGGGGTAATAATTGCTCCCTTCTCTTTTGAAAAGAG
>CAZUGB010000154.1:0-6659 GCA_964619925.1 uncultured Candidatus Cloacimonadota bacterium | reverse complement strand
TTGAGCAACCTTTTGATAAGCTACGCAATTTTTCATTGAATTATGATCGGTAATTGCGATAAGATTTATACCGCGTTTTTTGGCCGCATCAAAAATATTTTTCGGCGACATTTCCAAACTGCCGCATGGAGATAAAACCGAATGAATATGCAAGTCCGCTTTGTACCAACGCATTATTGATTAAGGAAAACGTATAATTTGCCGCAAGTTTCAAAGGTGGTCAATTCAGTGGTGATTAAAACGACATTTTTTTCTTTTGCTTTTTCTATTACCGCATTTTCCGGAACGGTACTTTTGGAAAAAATTATCACGGGAATATCTGCCAGTGAGGCTACGGCTATCACATTAAGATGTTTCATAATTGTTATCCATACATTACCTTCTTTTGCATTTCCCATCACATCGCTCAACAAATCGGATACATATCCGCCCGTTATAAGGGTATTATCAGGATTTCCGCATAAAATCTTATGAGGAATGTTTTTTAAAAAATCAGTTAATTTTTTCATCTTTTTCCTTCTTTTTAAAATACAATACTGGACAATTTTCAATTACTTCCTTACCGTCTGCAATATCCTCGGCAAAAGTTCTACAATCCGGTGAACCGCATGCTCCGCAGTCATACCCGGGAAGCAATTCCATTAATTCGTCAATTTTTTGCATTTTTTCTATTGCTATCAAAATATCTTCGTCCAATTTCAAAATTGAGCGCGGTTTCAAAGATTCAACATCAAATTCGCCGTTTTTATACATCTTAATAAAAGTATCGTTATAAAAATATTTCGGTTTTGTTTGTTTAACCAATCTTTTTATCCTGCTTGAAGCAACAAATGGATTTTCCACATTTAATACACCGCCAACACAACCGTTTACGCAATTGCTCAAAACAATATAATCAAAGTATTCCAACTGATGATTTTCTATTTTATTCAAGATTTTTATCACGTTTTCTATTCCGCTTACTGCGAGTGTTTTTATATTTTTGGTTTCTATTTCTTCGGCTTGTTTTCCCGATAATGCCCATGTTAAGCCGTTTTTATATATTTCAATATCATCCACATTATCTATTTCGCGGTGAGAATACATCACTTTGCAATAAATATCACGTAACGCAATAGCTCCGTCTTGATAGGATTTGTATGTGCCTTCGGGTTGATGAACCGCTGTTATTTGAGAAATGCAGGGAGCTATGGTGAAAATACCGATATCGGAAGGATTTATTTTTTTCTCATAAGATATTTTTTTTCTAAAATACATACTCAAAAGACTAACCGGTGATTCGATGTGTAAGATATTGGGAAGCAATATGGGAAATCTTACTTGTATCAAACGAACAATTGTAGGACAATCGCTTGAAATAACGGGACGAATATTTTGATGTTTTTTCAGATAATCTCTAATAAATTTTTTTACCAAACCGGTTACCATTGATTCTTCCAATACCAAATCGAAACCTAATTTACAAATTACCTTTTTTGCCTTTTTGTAACCGATGGAATCTTCAAATTGTCCTGAAAATGAAGAGGGTAATATGGCAATTTTGTATTTGAATCTTTTTGTGTCTTCAAGATGGTCGGAAAAGGGAATTATGGCATCCAAAGGACATACGGGGATACATCTGCCGCAATCGATACAACGAGATTCGTCAAAAATTACTTTTCCGTTTTTTACTCTGAGTGCATTTGTAGGACATACTCTTACGCATTTGGTACAACCGTTGCATCTGTCCAAATCAAATGATAAAGCATGAAAAAATTTTCTATTTTCCATTTTCATTAAAATAAATAATTATTTCCAATTCCGTATGATCGCCATATGTTGATTTTATTATCAAAACATCCGAATTTTTTTTAATGTTCAAAAGTCCCAAACCTGCTCCAAAACCCATTTCTCTAACAATTTCGTTTGCAGTGGAATATCCGGGTTGCATACATTTATCAATATCGTCTATGCCTGGTCCTTTATCAATAAAAAGAATCTGCACGAAATCTTTATAAACATTTCCGATAACTTCTCCGCCTTCGGTATGAGCTGTGATATTTATTTCCGCTTCATAAGATGCTATGGCTATTCTTCTTAAAACGGAAGGGTCTATGCCCAGTCTTTTTAAAGTGAATTTTATGGATGATGATGCTTTGCCTGTGTTTACAAAATCATGTTTTGCAATCTTAAAATTCATTGTTACCATTGGTGATATATGTTCATTGATAAATTTTTGGTATCGCTTTTTAATATCATCATTTTTAAAAAAAGATTTAACATTCACTTATGCTACAGCTCCTAATACCGTTATTATATAATATCCCCGAAGTTTTGAACATAGTATATGGGGTTACAATCAACGGTAAATTTCTTTCTTTTGCCATTTCAACTATTTCTTTGGGGGGACGTTTACCGCGTACAAAAACTATACCCTCCAAATCAATCATGTCCGACAATCTGATAATTTGTGGGTTTGTGAGCCCCGTGAGTAAAAGAGTAGGCTCTTTTGTACACATTAATATATCACTAATCAAATCAGCCGCAAATGCGCATCTTATATCCTTTTGTTGGATATTTTCGACAGGCGTTAAGACCTCACCGTTTATAAGTTTTGCTATCTCACTTATTTTCATTATTCACCCTATCACAATCTCCTTTTTGCAAATCTTATTGCAAAAAGATATTTAAAGCATTAAAAGTCAAGAAAAAAAATGAATTATTGATAAGTATTTTTTTAGGATGATGATTTGTAAAACTTACTGGAAATTAAAGACTTATTTAATATTGTAAAATAATGAGACGTAACGTTTTTAAATATGAATAATTGCAGGAATAATTAGTTTATTTGTTTATGTATATGGTTTTAATTTATCAAATTTTTTAGATTGTTTTAAATTTCCGGTAAACTGTCACATTATTCTAATAAGATTCAATAATGAATGTTGCGATAAAAAATAAAAATTCTTTCTATTGATAATTTACGAAGCTTTTTTATCGATTGCGAGCAAAAAACTATTAAAAGATAATTAAAAAAACATTTCTTGACATAAAAACCCATTTAAAATCGTTTATTATCCATTAAGGAGTTTGCATATGGATATAGCTGAAAATATAAAAAATATCAAAACCGAGATTAATCAAATCGCAGAAAGATGCGGTAGAAATCCGAAAGAAATTATCTTGGTGGCGGTATCCAAAACAAAGCCGGTATCATTAATTGAACAAGCTTTGGAAAACGGTGTATCCATAATTGGGGAAAACAAAGTACAGGAAGCCACAGAAAAAATACCGCTATTAAAAGGAAAGTACAAAGAATTTCATTTTATAGGACATCTTCAAACAAACAAAATTAAGAAATTATTGCAATTACACCCCGATTTGATACATTCTGTCGATAAAATTAAAACGGCAAAAAAGATAGATGATCTATTAAAAGATTCAAGCCGAAAGCAAAATATTTTAATAGAAGTAAATACATCCGGAGAAGAAAGTAAATTCGGAATAAAACCGAATGAGGTAAAAGCTTTCTGCAAAGAATTGAAAAATTTTAATAATATAAAAGTAACCGGATTAATGACAGTGGGAAAATTAACCGATAATCAAGATGAAATTAGAGAGTGTTTTAAAACATTAAAAAATTTGTATGACGAATTAAAAAGCGAATGTTCCGATTTTAAATATCTTTCCATGGGTATGAGCGGCGATTTTAAAATTGCAATAGAAGAAGGTTCGAATATGGTTAGAATCGGTTCGGCAATTTTCGGAAAAAGGGTTTATAAATGATGAGTGTATTAATTTATATCGGAGTGATGATACTGGCTTATTTTATAGGCAATTTGTCTTCTGCAAGATTCATAGCGAAAACATTCAGACATCTCAAAATATGTAAGATAGGAACAGGCAGACCGGATACGGAAAATATTTATAAGAACGTATCAAAATCTCTTGGAATTTTGGTAGGATTATTGGATTTTTTAAAAGTTTATGTTTTTTTGGCTTTAACCGATTATCTGTTTTCATATTTTGAAATTACAAAAAAATTAGCAACACCTTCGCATATATTTATTTTCGGTGTGATGATGATATTGGGTCATGTTTTTCCTTTGATACATAAATTTATAGGCGGGAGAGGGATATTTCATTACATCGCCGTTATGGCGTATTTTGCTTTTTATCCTTTGGTGATAGTTGCCGTATTGATAGCCGTTACTCTATTGATATTTAAGCAATTAAGATTTTCGCAGTATATGATAGTTTTACTACCGCCCTTGGTAAATCTTTTCTTTAATAGTACCAAAGCGATTGAAACGAGATTGATTTTACTTGCATTGTTTATGGGTGTTTTAAATTTTATAGGATCAAAACAAAGAGGAGAATTATAAGGAGTTATTATGGAAATTATTCCTGTTGGCAACAAAAAAGATTTAATGCGGTTTATCAAATTTCCTTACAAATTATATAAAAACGATCCAAATTGGGTTCCCAAATTAATAATGGATGAGAAGAATTTTTTCAATCCCAAAAAGAATCCTTATTATCAACATTCGGAAGTTGTGTTGTTTTTGGCCGAATCAAACGGTGAAGTGGTAGGACGAATTAGCGCTCATACGAACACACAGCATAATAGGGTGCATAATGATAAAGTAGGATTTTTCGGTTTTTTCGAATCGGTAAATAATCAGGAAGTGGCAAACGCTCTTATTGAAGCGGCGGAAAAGTGGTTAAAATCAAAGGGATGCGATGCCATTAGGGGACCTATGAACTTTTCTACAAATGATGAATGCGGGTTATTAATAGAAGGTTTTGATTCGCCGCCTATGGTGATGATGACATACAATAAACCGTATTATAAAAATCTGATAGAAACCGCCGGATTGGATAAGGTGATGGATTTGTATGCTTACTATATGAAAGCCCAACCGACACCTGAAAGAATAAAAAGACTTTCCGAAAAATTGCAAAAGCGTGGTAATTTTACCGTTAGAAGTCTTAGCAAAAAGAATAAGAAAAAACTAAAAAAAGATATTGAAACCATTTTTCAAATTTATACGAAAGCGTGGGAAAATAATTGGGGAGCCGTTCCAATGACCAAAGCCGAATTTGATCATATCGTAAAGGAATTGATGCCGATTGTGGTTCCGGAGCTGGTATTTATTGCGGAAGTGGACGGTGAACCTGCAGGTTTTTCTATGGCATTGCCCGATTATAATTTTGTATTAAAAAAAATGAACGGTCATCTTTTTCCTTTTGGTATTTTTAAAGCTATGTATTATAAAAACAAGATAAAAGGTTTGAGAATAATCACAATGGGAGTGATAAAAAAATATCAAAAACGCGGAATAGATACCGTTTTTTATGAAAAGACCTTTGATATCGGGTATAAAATGAATTTTGAATACGGTGAGTTTTCTTGGATTTTGGAAAATAATGAAATGATGAATAGAATCGCCAAATCTATCGGTGGAGAATTATATAAAATATACAGAATTTTCGAAGAGAAATTATAGTTTGTTGAAATTAAAATTATTAGATAAATTCACCTTTGCATATATCATATTTAATTTTTTGATAATGGCAATAGGGTGGAAGCGAATAGAACATCCCATAGAGCATCTTATTGTCTTTTCGGCATTTGCCGTAATTTTATTCGTATGCAGAAACAAAGAAGATAAAAGTAAATTTTGCCGTTTTATTGCCGATTTGCATCCCTACATATTTTTTGCGTATTTTTTTGAATCCACATCAAGTATGAATTTGGTATTTTTCCATGATTATATAGATCCTTTTTTTCAAAAGATAGATAATTTCATTTTCGGTTATCAGCCTACTATCGAATGGGGAAGGAGATTGGATAATTATTTTTGGCAAGAATGGTTTCATTTTGCTTATTTTGCTTATTATCCCATGATTGTGGGAATGGGGATATGGCTCTATCTGAAAAGAAAAGAAGATTATTATAGATTTACTTTTTTAGTATTTTTTCTTTTTTATTTATGCTATGTAACGTATGTGTTTTTGCCGGTTATCGGCGGAAGATTTTATGATGTGAATATGAGCGTTACCCAAGAGTATAGATATGGAATTTTTACCCGAATAATGGCGTTTATTTATAGAAACACTCATCATAGAGGTGCGGCATTTCCCAGTTCTCACGTAGCAGTGGCATTAATTGTATCGTTGTATGCTTACAAAGTAAAAAAAGTATTAGGCTCGATAATGTTATTTATCACATTTTCTTTGGCAATTGCTACCGTTTATTGTCATTATCATTATTTTATCGATACGATTTTCGGAATTTTATATTCCGTTACGGCATACGCTACCGGTTTAAAAATTTATTCGAAATATAAATAGAAGTTATGTTCGGTTTATCATTTTTAAATTCGGCTTTTTTGATATTTTTAACTACTTTGATAATTCCCATAATCATTTATCTGATTACAAAAAGAAAACCTCAAAAGGTGTATTTTAGTAGCATAAGATTTATTAAAGAAAGCATTCAACAAAGAAAAAAGAAAATCAATCTAAAAAATTTATTATTACTCTTGATAAGAATTTTGATATTACTATTTACGATAATGGGAATTTCACGTCCTGTGATTAAATCCTCAAAAGGTATTTTTTCAAAAGAACATCCTAAAACCGCAATAGCTTTAATAGTGGATAATTCATACAGT
>CAZUGB010000153.1:0-1995 GCA_964619925.1 uncultured Candidatus Cloacimonadota bacterium | reverse complement strand
TTGCAAAAGGATAAATGGGATTGTAAATAACAACGATGTACTCATACTCGTTACCAGAGATGATAATTGGAATAAAATCAATTCGTTTGTAAACTATGGAAAAATTGAAGAAGAATTAATTGATAAAATTGATATTACACCTAATGCTCTATCGATTTCATCAGCAATGAAGCTTGCTAATAAATTATTAATCGAATCACAGTATATTAACAAACAAATTTTTATTATTACAGACTACCAAAAAGAAAATTATCCCGAAAATTCAAAAGTTCCCGTTACGATAATTAAAACTTCCGATTTTAAATTCAAAAAGAATTTGGCTTGTAATTATACTTCCGTGAAGATGGATTTTACAGGCGATAAGAAAAAAAGAAAAATTTATTTCAATATAAAAAACTATTCAAACACAAAATTCACCGATGTTATATGCAAATTAAATATTGATGAGAAAACAGTTTCCGAAAAGGTAATTTCGCTTTTGCCGTTTCAAGAAAAAAGTGCCTTTTTTGATGTGAATTTATCCAAAGAAGGTTGGCATAGCGGGTATATCAAAGTAAAAAACGAGCGATTGGAATTTGATAACAAAAATTATTTTACATTCTTTGTAAAAGAGAATCCCAAAATTGCTTTGATAAGTTCCGAAAAAGATTTTCCCGTTTCTTTGCTTTCGATATTGGAAATTTATTCCGATGATATTTCCGTTTATAACGCAAAGGAAATTAATACATTAAAGGATTATGACAATATAGTACTTTATAATCCCGATAATAGTGAGATATTAAAGGATTTTTTAAATAGAGAAAATCAAAAGAAGTTTTTGGCCGTAATCACAAAAGACGATGCTCCTAGAATTAAAAATCTTTATCAAGCATTATTTGGCATTAAGATAAATGATTATTATCAAAAAGAACAGGATATCACAATAGATAAAATCAATAAATTCGATTCCACGACCAAAATAATTTCAAAAAATAAAAATACACGAGTAAACGGATTTTTCAAAATAAAAAATTCGAAATCGGATGTTTTACTTTCGGCTTCCGATTATCCAATTGCGTTGAAAAACGATAACGGTGCAATTTTGTGGACTTTTTCGTTGGATATGGACAATCCTATGGTAATAAGCGAATTATTTCCTACTTTTGCTTATAATTGTTTAATGGAAACAGGTAAAATTAACGAATATGACAAATCTTTCAAAGTGGGTGACGTAATTAAATCAAAAAGCAAAAAGGTTATTTTGCCGGACGGTAAGATGAGATATCTTAAAAACAATAAATTAATTGCAAACAAACCCGGGATTTACAACTTTTTTAACAAATTGGTTTCGGTTAATTTGAATTTTAAAGAAAGCGATTATAGACAAAATGACAAATTGGGAAAATATCCCGTAACATATAAAAAATGGAAGAATTATATATTTAAAAACAGTTTTGGTAAAGACGTATGGAAATATTTCTTTTTGATAGCGTTAATTTTGTTTGTAATTGAAATGATTTTGGTTAAAACGGAAGAAAGAAGATGAGAAAATTTTTTATAGTATTTTTTTTGATGTACGCAATTTCGGTTTTTTCGGAAATATTAATTCCTATGGACGAAACCCAAACCGACCATTTGAAAGCTTACGGTGTGGCTTATAACACATTGAAATTAGGCATTAATGTAAGATGGCTATTAAATTATCGCGGCGGTTCGTATCTAACGAAAGACAGTGACGAAGTAATAAATCTTTGTAATATAAACGGTGTGAAGTACGAAAAGATATCGGCTGCGGATGTGGCAAACATTATGGCAGTGATAAATAAATCAAATATGGATGTGGTAGTTTTGGAAAAAGCTCCCAAAATAGCCGTTTATGTACCTCCGAATAAACAACCTTGGGATGATGCGGTAACTTTGGCATTAAAATATGCGGGAATAGAATACACCACATTATGGGACAAAGAAGTGCTGGCGGGTAAATTATCCGAGTATGATTGGCTTCATCTTCATCAC
>CAZUGB010000152.1:0-10434 GCA_964619925.1 uncultured Candidatus Cloacimonadota bacterium | reverse complement strand
TCTGATTGATCTTTTGGAAATATCTCATCCAAACTCTTGTTTATAATTTCTTTTTTCGTTTTGTACAACCGTGAATAATCACTGGTGATAACATCAACAAATTTAAATTTATTACTAATCTCGAAAAATATATCATCAATTGCATTGAAAATGGATTCTAACTTTTTTTTCTCCAAAAGAAGGTTACCATAGATATTTTCTTTTTCAGTAATTTCTTTTTTTAATCGTTTTATTTTCTCCTTAATCATCTTTTTAAGATGTAATATCAAAAAGGATGATATTATTAAAACTATAAAAAATATTACAATTATGGTTGCTAACATTTTTCTGGATATATTTTTTTTAATTATCAAATATAAATTTCCAAAAGACGGCTCGGAAAAGGCCTTATTTTCTATATTGGTCAGATTAGATTTTATTATTTGTGAAAAAGAGATTGAAGAAAATGTATAACATTGCTTTTGTGAATATAGTAGTACATTCGATAAAAATAACCAAAAAAACAAAAAGATAAAAAATCTTTTAAATTTTCGTCTCATAATTACCCCCTCACGGCTGAATAAAGAAAATATTTATGTGGTTTTATATGTCAAATATTTTTTTAATTCAATTTTCTTGACCTTCCTAATACTAAAAATTTTTTCGCTATAAAAAAATAATTTGGAGGAGTTATGCTCTTTACAAAAGTAGAACTTCAAAAGAAGACGGATAATCTTCTTACGGAACATTCCAAGGTATTGGTAGATATCCCAAGAAAGGATATGATTCAAAAATCGGTAGATAACAAGGAAGTATTGATCTCGAAAAACCAAGCTCTTGCTACGTGGACTCCCAAAGAATCCACGGGAAGAAGCCCGAAAGATACCTACATTGTCGCTCATCCGGATACCGAAGGTAATATTGACTGGGATTCTCCGAATAATATCAAACTTGCACCCGACACTTTTGATATGCTCTTTGAAGATGCAATAAAAACATTGCAAACAAAAAAAGAACTTTATGTAACCAATCGAGTACTTGGTGCGGACAGCTCATATTGTCTGCCTGTTAAAACCATTTCCAACTATGCATCCACGGCTCTTTTTACCGACAATATGTTCCGACCGATTCCACAAGATGCGGATAAAAGCGTTTTTGCCAATGATCCCTTTTATCTGATTGCTCTTCCCTATGACAAATTGGATAGAACTAAATATGAAGGCAGGTTAAGAAAACTTCCCGACGGCAAAACTTCCGATATGGCTATTGTAATGGATTTTGACAGAAGATTCGGTATTGTTTACGGCTCGGCATACGGCGGAAGTGTAAAAAAACTTATGTTCACGGTAATGAATTATCTCCTACCTGAAAAAGGAATACTTCCTTTACATTGTTCGGCTAACGAAGGAAAAAACGGTGATAGCGCACTATTATTGGGACTTTCCGGAACCGGAAAAACCACACTCTCGGCAGACCCCGAAAGAGCTTTATTGGGAGATGACGAACACGGTTGGAACGATAACGGAATTGCAAATTTTGAAAACGGATGTTATGCAAAATTGATTAATTTGAAAAAAGAAAAAGAACCTGAAATTTTTAACGCCGTTTTTCACGAAGACCACTACCTTAATCATGGCGTTATCATAGAAAATTGTATGATGTATCCCGACGGAAGATTTGATGTGGACGACGATAGACTTACTCAAAATTCCAGAGCATCTTATCCGCTTGTTTACCTTTCTAATATTAAACCCGATTCAAAATCCGGTCATCCCAAAACAATTTTATTCCTTACCGCCGATGCAAATTCCGTATTGCCACCGGTAGCAAAATTAAATCCGGAACAAGCTATGCTTTGGTTCCTAATGGGATATACCAGCAAACTTGCAGGGACGGAAACAGGTATTACCGAACCAGTTAGCACTTTTTCCAGATTCTTCGGAGAACCTTTTATGCCCCGAAATCCCGATGTTTACGCCAAAATGTTGGGTGAAAAAATGCAAAAACACGGAACTAATGTTTACCTGATAAATACAGGCTGGAGCGGCGGTCCTTACGGAATTGGAAAAAGAATGGATATAAATATCACGAGAAGATTGGTAGAAGCCGCTTTAAAAGGTGAATTGGAAGATGTGGAATATAAAGAAGACAAATTGTTCCATTTAAGCATCCCCCTATCTTGTCCGGGTGTTCCTTCCGAAATTTTGGACCCTAAAAATACTTGGGAAGACAAAGAAGCCTACGAAAAAAGAGCTAAAAAATTGGCTGCCGATTTCAGTAATCATTTTGATAAAGCATATGGAAATAAAAATATCGGTCATGAAATAGAAAAACAATGTCCGGGAAAATAAATTTATCCAACCACCTCTTGCGAGGTGGTTTTTTTTATCAATGATAACTTTTATGATATAAGAAAAATTTTGTAGATATTTACAATCAACGTCATCTTTTCGGCTAAAATTATTAATACAATTTGAAATAAATTCGAACTTTCCGCACACTTTAACAGGTCGATTTTTCGATACTTGACAGAATTTGACCGTTCGATTTTCTAACGTGTTTTGTAAAATATTATGGAGGCTTTATGAAAAAAATTATTTTTTTAATAGTTTTAACGATTATGTTGTTTGCTACATTATCGTATGCCCAAGACAAATGGACTTGGATGCTTTATTTACTTGAAGACGGTACCGGATTAGACGGTATGGACGACTTAAACGAATGGGAATCAAACGGTTCTACATCAGATGTTAATTACTTGGTTCTCATTGATGCCGATGACGATACCAAAGACGGTATTTATTATATCCAACAAGACCCGAACGGATATGACAGCACTTTTCGTTCTCCCAGAGTAAGCACCTCATTCGGAACAGATCCCGATATGAGTGATTGGCAAACTTTAAGAGATTATATGATATGGTGCAAAGATAACTATCCGGCAGACCATTACGGTCTTATCCTTTGGGATCACGGAGATGGAATTTTCAAAGGTGAAGTTACACACGGCATTTTCGGTTCTACGGTAGCTGATAATTCTTCATCCGAAGATAAAGATTTTGTTGGTGGTATGAAACTTTGGGAACTCGACGATGCTCTTTCGAGCTTTGATTCCTCTATCGGTAGAAATATTGATATTGTAGGATTTGACGTTTGTCTTTTGGGACAAATAGAAACCGTATATCAATTGAAAGACTTAACCGATTATGTGATAGCTTCGGAAAAAACAGAACCCGGCGACGGTTGGGATTATGTGGCACCGTTTTCAAAATTAAATACCACACCTACAATGTCTGCCTCCACTATTGCCACACATATTGTAAATGATTATGTGGCATCATATAACGGCGGATCTCAAGGAAGTCAAACCGTTACTCAAGCCTGTACCTCCACCGCATTATTAAAAAGCGATTTGATTCCGGCTTTGGATAATTTTGCCGAACAATTGCGAAGTGGAGTTTATACAAACGAAAGTGATGTGAAAGATGCCAGAAATAATGCGTGGAATTCCACATATAACACAGATCACAAAGATTTGGGCGATTTTGCAAAACTGATAAAAGACAACACATCCCTTCCCACAGCTTTAAGAGATGCGGCTCAAGATGTTTTGGATGCTATCGGCGTGGCTGTAATAGCGGAAGGAAGCACAAATTTAAGTAATAAACCCACCGGATTAAAAATTTGGATGACGGAAGATATTGAAAGTGAAGCTAATGAAACCTATTATGTAGATGCAACCAATTATCTGACTTTTTCCAATACAAAATGGGATGAATATTTATACAACTATAAAAACCCGCAACCTTATAATAACGATTTTCCACCTGTTCAAAATCTTACCGCCACCGTGGGAAATGCTACTGTAACATTAAACTGGGATGCCCCCGCCAAAAATACACTGGATCATTATAGAGTAGATAGAAACGGCACAACAATTGCAAATAATATTCCCGCCGGTACCACCACATATACCGATAACTCGGTTACAAACGAAACTACTTATACCTATGATGTTTACGCCGTATATACCGGTTCTCCGGCAGGAGATTCCAATAAACAATCCGTGAGCGCAACTCCTTATGCTCCCAAAACCTTGCCTTATACCCAAAATTTTGACTCATTCCCCGACGGAATTACATCAGGCACAATTTATGACCATTGGACAAATGCAAGCGGAGATGATGGCGACTGGACAGTGAACACAGGTAGCACTCCCTCATCATCCACAGGTCCTAGTGCCGACCATACTTCCGGCTCAGGTAAATATCTTTACACGGAAGCAAGCACAAACGAATCTCCGGGTTATCCTTCCAAAACCGCTTATTTACTTACTCCTATGTTAGATTTTAGCGGTGTTTCCACACCAACCATAGATTTTTGGTATCATCTTTATGGTGCCGATATGGGAACATTATATTTGGATACTTGGGACGGCTCGAATTGGACAAATGTTTGGTCGCTAAGCGGTGATCAAGGAAATTCTTGGAAGCAAGCCTCCGTGATACTTTCTTCATCCGTAACCCAAATAAGATTCCGAGCTTTAACCGGCTCTAATTACACCAGCGATATGGCTATTGATGATGTTTACATTCATTCAGGCTCACCTGCCGACTTTTCATTATCTCCCACATCCTTGGCGTACGGCGATGTGGAAGTGGGCACTACAAAAGTATTACAATTCACAATATCAAATAACGGTTCGGGAACTATTACCGGAGATATTACCACTCCTTCGGGATATAGCGTAGCCACTTCCACCAAAGGAACAAAAGGCAGAAACACACTTTCTTATAGCATTACAACCAGTCAAACATTCAATTTAACTTTTGCTCCATCTCAAGAAAACACCTACAACGGAACGGTTACAATCACTTGCAATGAAGACACTCCTACAAATCTTTCGGTAACGGGTACGGGTATTGCGGCAAAATTGGTTACCAATCCAAATTCTTCCACCGGATTTTCCAAAAATATGATAATCGACGAAACGGCTACCGAAAACCTTAAATTATCAAACACAGGTTCCGCAGCATTGAATTATACGGCTTCCGTTCAATATTCAAAAGGAAGATCCACCATTAACGTTTATCCCTTTAACACAAACTATGCAACAGGTTCCACAACTTCAAGCTCTAAAACACAAACAAGTTTGATAAAAGGATATGATACCGAAGACGGTTGGATGAAATTCGATATTTCCGCCATCCCCGACGGATCGGTTATAAACAGCGTAGTCTTCCACGGTTACGTAAATTATACCTATTATCCTTATTGGAGCATCACACCGCTTTCAAACGATCCCGTTACAGCTGATGCCTCCACATTATCCGCTGATATTACGGCGGAAGAAGATAGCGGATATTATCTTCACCAAAACGAAGGAAGCGATTATAGTACCGGTTGGAAAGAATATACATTGGAAGGTAATATTACAACCGATCTTCATAATGCCTTAGCACAAGATTGGTTTGCCATAGGAATTTCTTCCAGAGACAATTCAACATCATATTATATATATTTTGACGGTTGGAACGAGGCTAATAAACCCTACCTTGAAATTGACTATACACCTTCTTACACATGGCTTACCATAAACGGTTCAAACACCGCAAGCGGTAATATTTCCATTAATATGTTCGATAATCTAACCGTAGGATTTGATGCTTCCGGCATGACTACGGGAACTTATAATGCAAACATTCAAATTGCCAGTAATGACCCGAATTCGCCATATAATATTCCGGTAACCTTTATAGTGGAAAATTCCGCAGACAATACCGCAGATGCAAGCAATAATAATGGAGACGGCTCTACTTCGGCAGATGTTGACGTACCTAAAGTAACTATAAACGGCGATACAATAGATCCCGATATATCCGTTGACCCCGACGGCAACCTTCCGATTGTAGTAGATGTGTCAGCTTCCGATTCCGCACAACATAGCGGACTAACCGCAAATGTTTTACTTTCTTACGAAATAGATATTACGGGTAACACCTCCGGTAATTCTATGAATTTCACATTATCTTACAGCGGATTAAGCACCACACCTCAATCACTTTTGTGGTGGAATGCTACAAATTCCCAATGGGAAGCGGTTTCTTCACCTCAATGGGATTCTCCGTCGGCAAATCATGTTAATTTTAACTTGGTAATACCAAACACAAAAGACGGAAGCACCGAATTTATTTTGAGTAATGATAATTCTCCGTTGCCCGTGGTATTCGGTTATTTCAATTCCACATACGGCAATGGCACCGCTTTATTACAGTGGGTAACGGTAAGCGAAGAAAATTCGAATTATTGGAATGTTTATAAAGGATTATCTTCAAACTTCGGACAATCAAAAAAATTAAATAACATTCCCATTGAAGCCACAAATTCATCTACCGAAGAAAATCACTACACATATATGGATAACTCAAATTTCGAAGACAATACCACCTACTATTATTGGGTTGAAAATATCTCTTTATCAGGTCAAAGTTCCGTATTCGGTCCTTTTGAATTAAATATCGAAGACGGCAATCACAACGGAACACCTAATATTATCGTTTACGGTTTGCATCAAAATTATCCCAATCCCTTTAATCCGAATACCAAGATAAGTTTCGCCTTAAAACAAAACTCAAAAGTTAATTTGGTTATATACAACTCGAAAGGACAAAAGGTCAAAACAATCTATCAAAACAAATATATCGAAAAAGACAAAGTAATAGATGCGATTTGGAACGGAAAAGACGATAACGGTAGAAATGTAAGCTCAGGCTTGTATTTTTATAAGTTAAAAACAAATGATAAAACATACATAAAAAAGATGTTACTTCTTAAATAAAAAAGATAATGGCACTCTTCGGGGTGCCTTTTTTTATTATTCGGATTATGTTCAAACACAAAAAATCCCTCGGACAGCATTTTTTAAAGGATAAAAACATTGTAGCCAAAATTGTGAAATCGGCTGAGATTAAAGAAGGTGATCATATTTGGGAAATAGGTCCGGGCAAAGGAATTTTAACGCGGGAAATATTAAAATACACAAAAAATCTTACCTGCTTTGAGATAGATAAAGATCTTTATGATTATTTGGAAACCAAATTTGATATTCGTTTGGTAAAAAGTGACATCCTAAAAGTCGATTGGAATAGGTATCTTACAAAAAACACAAAAATTGTATCCAATTTACCCTATCAAATCACTTCTCCGTTTTTATTCAAACTCATCAATTACAAAGCAAATTTCGATAAAATCGTGATAATGATTCAAAAAGATGTGGCGGAAAGATTAAAGGCAAAACCAAATACCAAAAAATACGGATTGCTTTCCATAAAAATAGGCTACTATTTTGATATAAAGTATGAATTTACCGTTAAACCACACCTTTTTTACCCACCTCCGAAAGTTGATTCAGCAGTGATTTCTCTAATTCCGAAAAAAGAAAAATTCCCGATAGAAGATTATAAAACATTTTGGAATATCGTGGATTTACTTTTTAGGAACCGAAGAAAAATGATAAGAAACAATTTAAAAGCGCTCTTCGATGAAGAAAAACTTTCTTTTTTGGAACAAACCACAGAGATAAAATTAACACAAAGAGCCGAAAATTTAACAATTGATGATTTTTATAAAATATATCGTTTTAAAAAGGACAATTTATGAAATGGGATTACACGGTATCCGTTATTACCATTATTTTGGAAATATTTTTCTTTGTATATTCCTTTAAGAGTGATAAAAAGGAGAAAACCGTATCACAAATCATTCTTTTTTTGCTTTTGTCGTATCAAATATTGGAATTTTTTATCTGCATGCATTTGGTTCCGGTAGTTCTTTTTTCCAAAATCGCTTTTGCCGTTATCACTTGGTTACCTGCCTTGGGAATTGTTTTAATAGGCTCATTTATTGAAAACTACAATAGATTAATCGGTAATGTCTTTTTGGGGTTTGCACTTTTTTTTACTTTGCTAATATTTTTCACGAAAGATTTTGTGCAAGATGCAAAATGTCTTTATTTTTGGGCAAGATATACAAACGCTTCTTTTGTATATTTGTTTTATTCGATTTATTATGAAGCGGGACAAATCGGAATGATTTTTCTTTCAATTTACGGTTTGGTAAAGGCGGATAATAAATTAACAAGATATTCATTGGGATATATATTATCGGGCACTGTGAATTTCGTTCTTTTTTCCATACTTATGACAATAGCTTTTAAACCGGCTTTTGGCTCCTTACCTTCGATTATGTGTCATTTTGCAATATTTTTGGCTTTTTCTATTTTTATGATGCTAAAAATGAAAGATTAAAATAATACTTTTTGCCGTAAATCAATATTGACAATTTAGATGATAATTTGATTTGTGTTTTCGGAGTGGAGGCATAAATGCTAAAAAAATTTTTTAAAATATTAATTATTTTTTTGATCTCATCGATAATTTTAATTATAAGATATGAAAAGGATTTTTCAAAAGGTGTTGATTTTGATCCGATAAAAATCGAATTTAACGAAAATATCGGTGATATTAAAATTTTCGGCAATATCGGTTCTTCGCAAATTACATTTATGAACATAGACAAAGGAAAATATCTTTTATCCAATCTACCAGTTTATTATCTTATAATTCAGGGTAAAGATATTGATAAACAATCATTCATAATAAAAATAAATAAGAGCAAATTCGAAATCACTCCGCAAAATTTTTATAATTTTTTTAAAAAGGAAAACAACAATTACTATGTATCAACTTTTAAAAACAGCAAAACAATAAACCCTTCTTACAAAGATATTTTAAATTGGAGTAGTGATTTTCAGACCTTTAAGAATGTTTTTATAGCTTTTATCAGATTATTATTTCCTATTTTCATATTAATTTTTTTCAGACTATTATTCTATATCAAACCTTTTAAAAACTTCTTTGTTAAATTCGATAAGAAATATAATTTTTTATTTCATAACAATCAAAATCAGCCCGACAAAAAGAAAGATATTACACTTATTATCGGTTTTATTATCACAATATTGATTTTTGTATTTTTGGAATTAAGAGAAAGTTATTTTTTCACTCAAGACGATACTTTTTCTCAATTTTTTCCCGTAATTCTTCAAGCAATGAAAGATTTTTTCGCCACATGGCGATTACCTACATTTAATCCGATACAATTTAGAGGATTTCCCACTTTTAGCGTGGGATACTACTCTCTTGCCAATCCCGTAATGTATTTTTCATATTTTGTGGCTACTTATATTTTAAAAAACAGATTTATAACAATGGAAGTATTTGCATTAATAAATTTTATAATCGGATATTTCGGTATTTATTATCTTTTAAAGAGATTCAAACTAAATCCGATGATCCTGCTATTGGGGGTGATTAGTTATTTATATTCCGGCTACAATTTAATAAGCGGCAGATCTTGGTATTATATGCTCTCGGCAATGGCATATTCACCTTATCTAATCTCTTTTGCCATTGATTTTTCAAAGAAAAAAACAGATTATAAATGGCTGATAAAGGTTGTAGTCGTTTCCGTGATGCTATTTTTGGCCGGAAACTTTCAAATGTGGATTTATGCGATGATGTTTTTTAGTTTATACATTATTTTCAGTAGTATTGAAAAGCCGAACAAAAAAAAGATACTTTTAACTTTGCTTTCATTCGCTGTCATCTTCTCTTTTATTTTCCCGATTTTAATAAATCAGGTAATGGATTGCAAAATAAAGGAAAGAGGTGTGGAAGACAACGAAGTCTTTTACAATTTCCCTTCTCTGTTTCTACCTTATCCCATCTTAAAAAGTCATGACAGTCTTATAAACTATCATCCTTTGAGATATACTCAAATGTTTTATAACGGCTCTGTTTTTAATATAATAGCTTTTTTGATGATACTTTATTTGGTTTTCTTCTTACTTACCGATAAAAAACAACACGAAAAGACAAAAATAATCTTTGAAAATAAATTCATAATTTTAGGACTTATCGCTTTGCTTCTTTCGTTTGGAAAATATGGAATTCTAAATGAGATTTTGGTGGTTTTTCCGCCGTTTAATAAATTTACCAGAATTTACAAATATCTTGTTTTTATAAATATGTTTTTTATTCTTTCCGCCGCTTTGGTGCTTCAAAAATTCTTTGCAAAGCATAAAAAAACCGTTACTTTCATACTTCTTATCGGTTATGCACTTATTTTTTATCATATCTATATTACCGATTTGGCATTTTGCAAATTTACCGACAAACCGTATCCGAAACTTCCTAATTATATTCAAAAACTATATCCGCCAAACTCGAATTATCGTATTTTAGGCAATGCTGTTACACGTTCGGGCGATAAAAATTATGTTTTCGGGTTACAATTAAATTTTGCATCCGTTTATGAAATCCCTTCACTAACCGGATATGACATTTTTGAAAATAATACCCTTAAATTACCTGAAAAAGATTTGGGAAAAAAGGG
>CAZUGB010000151.1:0-3925 GCA_964619925.1 uncultured Candidatus Cloacimonadota bacterium | reverse complement strand
ATTTTTTCTTTTACATCTTCAAAAGTAACATCAAGAAGAGGTTCCTTTTCCTGCATATTATAAATAAAGTCTTCTTTTTGAGCCTCATATATTTTTGTAATACGTTTTTCTTCTCTATAATGCTGATTGATTTCATTGATAGCTATTCTGTATAGCCACGCCGAAAATGATGTCCTTTTGTTTTTTAAAACTTTAAACGTTTTCAATTTTTTCATCACCTTAAAAAAGATATTTGCCACAATTTCATTTTTCAGATCCTCATCATAAATTCTTCGATAAACAAAGTTATTTATCATAGGAAAATACTTTCTGTATAAGACCTCAAAAAATCTTATATCTTTTTTTGCTTTTTCTATTAATTCCAATTCATTATCATAATCCCAAACCATGCATTACCTCAATTTCACTTTTTAAAACGTATTTGACAAGCTTAGGTTACACAAAATCAAAAAAGTTTATGTATGGAATAGATAACAACACCCCAAATCATAAAATCGGTATTTTCATTTATTTCAATTTCGGGATAATTTTTATTTGCAGGTTCCAAAATCCATCGTTGATTTTTTATTTTCAATCTTTTTATTGTAAGTTCACCGTTATAAACGGCAATTATTATTTTATTATTGGTAGCCTCTATTGCTCTATCCACTATAAGAATATCTTCGGGAAAAATGCCGGCATCTATCATGGAATCACCCTCTACTTTCACAAAAAAGGTAGCGGCAGGATGTGAAATAAGAAATTCATTCAAATCCAATGTTTCTTCGATGTAATCTTGAGCCGGTGAAGGAAATCCGGCAGGTATTCTATTGCCTATCAAAGGAATATTAATTTTCTTTCTTTTTTCAAATTTGAAAATCGCTTTTATTGTTCCGTCGGTTTTTAGCTTTTTCATTTTTTTTAAGATAAAAAAAGGAGATGTAAAAACATCTCCCTTAAATTTTTATTTACTTGTTACATTCAACTTTTCTATCAGTACCGAAGCCGACCCGTATGAAGACATATCAAACCTAAAATCGTTTGCTATCAATACGGCATCTTTTAGCAATTGATATATGTTTCCTGAAATTGTAAAAGGAGTAAGCGAATATGCGCGTTCACCGTTTTCATACAAAAATCCTTCCGCCGACAATGAAAATTCACCGGATATGGGGTTTGCACCGGAGTGCATTCCTTGAAGTGAAACTATTTCGATAACTCTTGGCATACTTTTGAACAATCTTTCTCTTGATACGGTACCGGGTCTTAAATAAAAATTGGATGTAGCTACCGTAAGGCTACTTTTGTAGCTTCTATGAGCATTGCCGGTAGATTGGGTTTTTAAAATTCTCGCCGTTTCGGTATTGTGTAAAAATGTTTTTAATACACCGTCTTCCACCAAGATATTTGTTTGAGAAGGATAGCCCTCGCTATCAAAAGGACGAGAGCCGAATTGAGAAGTCATAAGAGCATCATCAATAATATTTATCACCGGATTTGCTATGGATTTGCCTATTTTATCCTTTAATAACGATTTGCCTTCTATTACGGTTTTAGCAGAAAACATACTTGAAAAAGTTGCCAATATTGTAGCCATAGCTTCATTATTGAAAACCACAGGATACTCACCCGAGGCAATTTGTTTGCCGTTCAAAAGAGCTACCGCTTTTTCCACACTGCTTTTGGCTAATATTTCAGGTATAATTTCCTCAAAATCTCTGGTTACGGCAAAATCAAAACCCATTCTTTTGTCGTCATTTTCCTGAACCAGAGCGGAAGCATACGCTACCATATAATTTTGTTTGAATTCCTTGTTTAAACCTTTGCTATTTGCTATTTTAAAAAACGATTCACCTTCGGAATATCCGGAATAGGGAACGTTAAAAACTCGTTTGTCAGCATCATAAACCATTTTTTCCAATTTCTTTGCGAGATCTATTTTTTGTTGAATATCAATTTTGTGCAAATTTTCATTAAAACAGGAAAGATTTGTGGGTTTATCGGGATAATTTTCTATTTTGGTTTCCGTAATATCTTCTATTACTTTACTGTTCTTAATAGCATCATTCACAATTATTTTAAATGAATCTTCGTCTAATTTTTCGGTATAAGCATAACCTGTTTTATTATCCTTAATTATTCTTAAACCGATACCTTTGGAATCTGCATAATTAAAGCTTTCTATTTCTTGTTTATCTATTTTAACCGAAAATGATTTATTTTCCGATAAGATAATTTCCACATCGTCGGCTTTGTCTTTTGCCAAATCAAATATTTTCTCAAATTCTTTTTCGTACATTATTCAGCCTCCTTTCTTCCACCTACAATGATTTCATCTATTTTTATAGCCGGTTGTCCTACACAAACGGGGATATTACCACTTACCGAGCCGCACATTCCTTCCGCCAAAGCCAAATTATCCGCCACCATACTGATTTTTAAAAGAGCATCGGCTCCGTTTCCTATCAAAGTGGCTCCTCTTATGGGTTCGGCAATTTTTCCGTTTCTTATCATATAACCTTCGGATACGGCAAAATTAAAATTCCCCGTTCCGGGTAACACAGAACCACCGCCCATTTTTTTTGCATAAATACCGTAATCAGTGGAAGCTATTAAATCATCCAATTTGCTTTTGCCGGCTGCAATGTATGTATTTCTCATTCTGGATGCGGGAGCAAACTTATAAGATTGTCTTCTTCCGCTTCCTGTGGATTTCAAGCCCATTTTTCTGGCACCCATTTTATCAATAATGTATGACTTTAAAATTCCGTTTTCTATCAATACCGTTTTTTGTGTGGGATTTCCTTCATCATCTATATTAGTAGAACCCCATTGATTTACTATTGTACCGTCGTCGATAGCGGTAACTACTTCACTGGCAATTTTTTCTCCCATTTTACCCGCAAAAACCGAGGCACCTTTTGCCACCGATGTGGTTTCCAAAGAATGACCACAAGCTTCGTGGAAAATAACTCCGCCAAAGCCGTTATCTATAATAACGGGAAATTTTCCGGAAGGAGCATACCCAGCATTAATCATAGTAACCGCCACACGAGCCGTTTCTTCTCCGAGATATGTGGGATCAAGCGAACGAATAAATTCATATCCGGCTAATTTCCCCGGACCCTCGCTACTTGAATGCATTTCATTGCCTTTTGTTGCAATGGAAGATGCCATTACTCTGGTGTAATTTCTTTTATCGGTAACATATAAACCATCGCTATTGGCAATCATTACATTTTGAATTATTTCCAAGAGATTTGCATCCACTTGTGTGATTAAATTACTATAATTTCTTGCGGCATTATCTATTTTTCTTAAAAATTCTATTTTTTCTTCTTTTGCCACCTTATCAAAAGGTAATTCTATAGGATGAATATTGTTAATTGCGGTTTCTTTCAATTGCATTGGTATGGTAAGGTCTTGGTTTTTGGAAGCGTTTGCCACGGCTTTTGCCGCCGCCATCAAAGCTTCTTCGCTAACATCGTTTGTATAAGCATAAACTTGAAAGGTTCCGTAAAACACTCTTATTCCCGCTCCGAAATCTTTTCCCGCCACAAGTTGCTTTGTTTTTTTATCTACGAATCTAATTGCCGATCTGTAAGTGTCTTCCAAAAATAACTCCGCAAAGTCGGCACCATTCGAAAGAGCTTTATCAATAACTTTTTCCACCAAATGTTTAGGTATCATTAAACCTCCTAGAAGTATTTTTTTGTAAAATTTTTCTCATCTTTATAATGTCAAGTTTTTAAAGTTTTTACGGATATACTCCCCATTATTCATTCCTTTATTTCAAAAGTTGTCTTTATGATTGAAAGAAATTAGAATTTATCTTTTATACCGCGAAATAACATCAAATAAAAGTGCCAACCAATTGGAATTTAGAACAATCGGATATTTTTTGGGATATATACCTTGTTATATTTTTAAATAAATTTGATTATTT
>CAZUGB010000150.1:0-15303 GCA_964619925.1 uncultured Candidatus Cloacimonadota bacterium | reverse complement strand
CTCCGGGAAATGTACAAATTTATGCGGAAGTTGTCTTGGATAATGATGAGAACACAAATAACAATACTTCTAATCCCGTAACGGTTCATCTATTGCCTCAAGGGTTGATGGTATTTGACGTTGGAAACGGTACCGAAACCTCAAATAGGGTACCTATAGACTTTTTTTATAAGAGTAGTATATCGGAAGTTATTTATTATAATGACGAATTAAATATGCCCGGTATGATTTATTCGATAAAATATTATTACAGTTTTAACGAAGATCTTACCAATCAACCTATAAATATATGGATGGGAGAAACTTCACAAACCGGTTTGGATCAAGGCTGGATTTCCGCACCTCAATTGCAACAGGTTTTTTCAGGTAACTTGAATTTCTCGCAGGGAGAAGGTAGCGTTCTTATTACTTTGGATACACCTTTTCAATATACGGCGGAAAATAATTTGGTAATTCTGGTGGAAAGACCTCTTGATTCCGTATATTATTCCAGTCAGGATGTATTTTATTGCACCAATGTAGGGGAACATACCAATAGATGTAGAAGCTATTACAGTGATTCGTCACCTCTGGATCCGCAAAATTTGGATAATGGAGCGGGTGATATTCGCTCGATTTTCCCGAATATTACTTTTAGTGTAATGGTAGGAGGATTGGGAGATATAATCGGCGTGGTTCATGATGAAGATAATCAACCTTTGGAAAATGTATTGCTTACTCTTGTTCAAGCGGGAAGAACCACTTATTCGGCTGCTGACGGAAGTTTTTCATTTTCCAATATAAATCCGGGAACTTATACCATAACCGGTGCGTTGGATGGATATAATCCCGTACAAGTTGAAAATATTGAAGTTGTGGGAGATAGTACCACTACTGTTGATATGGTTATGGTACCTCTTGCAACATCCTCTATTTCCGGTCATGTAGTGGGTAGTGATGCTCCCGATGTACCTTTGGAAGGAGCGCAAGTAACACTGGAAGGCTTTGCCTCATATCAAACTGTTACGGATGCTAACGGAGATTTTGTTATAGCTGATGTTTATACCAATCAAAATTATCATATAACCATTTCCTACGCCGGATACGAGAATTATACTGCTGATATTGATTTCGGATCAGATCCTTTGGATTTAGGAACTATTACGCTAAATGAAATTGCATATCCTCCTGCAAACGTTATGGCTACACAAAATGACGAGCAAACCGTAGCAACTGTGATGTGGTCTAATTCGGGTTCATTCTCCGGAGAATACAGATATGATGACGGCACAATGGTAGGACAAATAGGCTCAGCTTCCACCCCCCCAAGAGCGGCTTTCGGTTCAAAATTTGTAGGAAGTGCAATACTTAATGAAATAAGATGGTACTTAACATCGGAATATGCCTCTCATAATACGGTTAAAATTTATGTATTTTCTTTGGATGCTACCTATAATCCCACATCAAATATAGTCTTTGAATCCGGTACAATTACAAATACTGATGATGAATGGAATTCTTATGTTTTTGAAAATCCTCTTCAAGTTGATTACGGATTTATGATAGCGATTTCCACACCCAATCTTTACACCGGATTAGGATATGATGACGGGGTAGGAGCACCTTGGGAATTTGTGGCAAATACACAGTATGCTACCGACGATTATTTAACCGGAAATTGGACTCCTATTGAAACTTATGGTTTTTATAATAATTTGATGTTAAGAGCATATGGCTCTTCAATAGGATTAAAAACCAAAAAGAACGACAGATCGTTGGAATCTTATAAAATTTATAGGTTTGATACGGCAAATCAAAATAATCCTGATTTATGGGATGTAATTGCGGAAAATATATCAATTCAAGATACAATGTATGTAGATAGTACTTATGTTTCTTTACCTATCGGAAGTTATCGATATGCCGTAAGTGCCGTATATACCAATAACGTTGAATCCCAACCTACCATATCAAATGTTTTGGTAAAAACCACCGTTGATAATTCTCCTGACGAAATAGTTCCTACTGTTACAGAAATTTCACAAAATTATCCCAATCCGTTTGTAACATCACCAACAAAATCTTCCGTAACTTATTTTGATGTATCCGTTAAGGAAAATGACATTGCAGAATTAAATATATACAACTTGAAGGGACAGCATATAAGAAAATTCAAAAATATCAAATCAGGAAAGCATAGAATTACATGGGATGGAAAAGATAAGAATGGCAAGGCTGTGTCTTCCGGTGTTTATTTCTATAAGTTAAATTCAAAAACCACTGCCAAAATCGGTAAAATGGTTTTGATAAAGCAATAAAGCTAACATAAAATATATAAGGGATGCATTTAATGTGCATCCCTTTTTTTGTTTGAAGTTATTTTGAATATTGGGAAAAAATTGGATATTGTTTTTTTAAAAAAAGCTCAGTAAAAATGAAAAAGGTCGGTACAAACCGACCTTTAATTTATGGTACCAGAGGCCGGACTTGAACCGGCACGGACAAAAAGCCCGAGGGATTTTAAGTCCCTTGTGTCTACCAATTCCACCACTCCGGCTAACATACTATTGGAGGCGACACCCGGATTTGAACCGGGGATGAGGATTTTGCAGACCCTTGCCTTACCACTTGGCGATGTCGCCAAAAAAATGGAGCGGGAAACGGGACTCGAACCCGCGACATCAACCTTGGCAAGGTTGCGCTCTACCACTGAGCTATTCCCGCCCTTTGGTTGTGCAAACTTTAAATTTTGGGTTTTCTTGTCAAATTGTTTTTTTCTTATTCCTCGGAAAAATTTCAGCTGTAAAAATATGGATTTTTGTACCCTTTGATTTCCAACAATTTGAAGGCATCATTGCTTTATGACAAACTTCATTCAAAAAAGTGATTTTATCCCAACCCCATTCCGTGGCAACTTGCGGTAAAAGTAAACCGCTATAAAATCCGTTTTCAACATATAATCCGTGTTTGCCTACAACTATTTCTTCAATTGATTTTATCTCTTTAAGCGGGGACAAAAGGGAAATTTCAATATTAATATAGGGTAGCTCTTCTCTTTGTAGTGGTGCAAATCTGGGATCTTTGAAAGCGGCGGCTATAGCCATATCGTGAATAGTTTCTCTGATTGTTTTATATGCTTTGATGTAACCTATGCAACCTCTTAAATCACCATTTTTGTGAAGTGTAACAAATGCGCCTGTTTTCTCTTCATAGGCGGGGTCGTTCGGAAGAATGAATTTAGGCTCATCGTTATAAAGTTTTGCTTCAATTACTGCTCTGGCGTATTTTAATAATTCTTTTCTTTGTTTTGAATTCATTTTTTTTAATCCCTTATTTTAAGAACTAAACGAATTTCACTTGAATCTTCGCCAAGAATTATTTCATTTTCTCCTTTGTGTAAAACCACTCTTTGTTTTTTATTGGGATTATCTATTCGAATACCGTTTACTCTGCTTCCATGCCAACTACCGTAATCCATATAGTATAAAATACCGTTTTGTTTGATTATTGCAAAATGTGTTCTTCCTATATTAAAAGGATATTTATCATGGAGGTATAATTCATTTTTATGAAAGAACCAATCGGAGCGTCTTCTTGAAAATCTGCCAACTCGAAAAGGAAATGAATCTATGATAACTTTTTCTTTACCGTGAAGAGCAATCAGGCCTCTTTGAGAACCGGGTTTTAAAATAACTTTTCCTTCTTCTTCTTTGAAATCGTCTTCGGTTTTGGAAGGCATGATAAATTCATGGTGAGCGTTTTCATAATCAACCAAAGATAGTCTCATCCCGAATTCTCTTAATCGTTTGGCATAACCTTGAACTATAGGAACTAATTTTTTCCCCAGTTCGGTATCGAACAATTCGGAAATTATTCTGGGATTAACTATTTCCACGACAACATCTGTTTTTGCAATTACGGTGGCTGTTCTAATTTTACCGAATATTATACCGAGTTCTCCGAAAATATCACCTTCTTTAAATACATCAATTAAAATACTTCCGTCCGGACCTTTTTTGCGGATTTCCACTTCACCCGATTTGATAATGTATATATCATCGGATTTTTCTCCTTCTTTAATGATAGTAGCACCTTTGGGAAATGACAATTCCTTAAAATTTTCATACTTACTCATAATTTTTCCTCCATTTAACAATTAACAGATTTTTTAAACTAACCGCGTTTACATTTTTTCAATTATTAACTGATAGACAAAATCATCCTTTTTGGGTCCTAAAATTATAGTATTTACACCGAAGCTTAATTTTTCAATTGGATTATGTTTGTCAACAAATTTACCGTTCACATAACTTCCTAACTTGCTACCATTGTCTTTAAAGAAGATTTTTCCATCTTTCTTTTCTATAACAAAATGATTTCTGGAAATGGTGAACGGGTGATTATTCATCAGATAAAAATCGTTTTTATGAAAAATTCTATCAGTTTTTCTTCTGGAAAATCTGCCAATTTTAAATGGGAATTTTTTTATTACCAATTTGTCAAAGTCACCAAAAGATATTTCCGCATTGACGGATACCGGTTTAAACACGACGTTATAAACACAATCGTCACTTTCTACGGGATTTGTAAGCCCCAATTCTACCAATTTATTTGAATAATCCCTTACATGTTCGGCAAGTGCCGACACAATAAGCATAATATCATGATAATTTTCTTCTTCGGCTAAAATATCAAAAATACGGGGATTTATTTCTCGCAGTGTAACATTTGTTTTGGCTTTCACCGAAGATTCTCTTAATCTGTCTTGAATTATTCCAAGTTCACCGATAACATCCCCATCTTTTGCCGTGGCGATTATTACTTCTTTTCCATTAAATTCTTTTAATATCTCCACTACACCTTCGATAATTTGATAAATTTTTATTGAAGGTTCTCCTTTTTTGAAGATATATTCATTTTTTTTAAACGTGATTGGCTTTACATAAGTTCTCATAATCTACTCCCTAACTAATTATTATAAATTATAGCGGATAAATATCCTACCACTTGTGAAAAATCGTTATTCGCTTCACCCGAATTTGAATATTTTAATGTTGAAATATTTCTATAATTCAACATCTTTGCCAAAATCATTAATGTCATTATCCCTCCGATACCACATGCTTCAACCTCATTTTTCAAATAAGATTGCCAAAGATTTTCCGGATTGCCGTCTTTTAATAAATTCATAAAAAGAGTGTCTTTTTGTTTGGCTATTTTGTGATTATAATAATGTGACAAATCACTACTAATTACAAAAGCAATGTCCTTGGGATTATCTTTGTAGTAAGGATAAAGATAATTTGCAAGAATATAAGCATTATTAAGTGTTTGAGCACCGAAAACTATGGGTACCAAGTCAAAATTTTGATTAATTGTTTGTAGAAATGGAAGCTGTACTTCAAGAGAATGTTCGTACAAATGAGCTTGTTCAAAAAATACAAATTCTTTGTTTGTTAATAATTGCTCCGAAATATTTTTGTTTACGGTGATATTTCCCAATGGTGTTTGATAGGCATCAAAAAAACCGATTGAAAAAGCAAAGTTATTATAATGATGGCTGGGAGCAATAACAATAACGGTTTTAAAATTTTTTTGCGATAATGCTTTATAGGAATAGGAAGCACATTTTGCCGAATAAAAGTAGCCTGCATGAGGTGAAATAACGCCTAATATATCCGAAAAGCTTTTTTCTAATTTAACGTTTGCAAGATAGAGCAGAATTTCATTTTCCAATTCAATAGCATTACCGGTATAAAAAGATCCCGCTACAACGGACTTTCTTATAAAATCCATACGTCCTCCAACCACTGATTTTATAAATTTCTCATATTATCCATCAATTCTTTTAAAAATTTTTGGTTAATAAGATCAAATGCCGACTGCCAAATCTTGGGGTCATTTATATCGATGGATATAATTTTGGCAAGTTTTTCCGGTGAATCCTTTCCTCCGCTTTCCAAAAATTGTATATATAAATCTTTAAAAATCTTTCCGTCAGACAAATATTTTTCATAAATGCTCAATACAAATAGTTGAGCGAAATTATAACCGTAACAATAAAAAGGAGTTAAAAATAGATGAGGAATAGACATCCATTCATAGCGATATTCATCTAATATTATAACGCTATCGCCAAATAAATTTTTAATTTCATTAAGGTATAATTCCGATAAAAAGTTTTTATCCATATAGTCGTATTTTATTTTTTGATGTGCTTTCAGTTCAAAATTTGTAAACATATTTTGTCTGAATGATGTACTGATAATATCTTCAATTTTTGAGGCAATCAAAGAAATCTTTTCTCTATTGTCGGTTATCAAATTAAGAAGTTTTTCAGTTACGAGTAATTCGCAAAGAATAGATGCGGTTTCGGCAAAGGGAACATTAGAGGAATAATTAAGTAAATTTTGTTTGGAAAAAAGTGTGGCATGGATACCGTGTCCCAATTCGTGAGCCAATGAAATAATATCGTTTTGGGTACCTGAAAAATTTGTTAGAATAAATGGCGGAATATCAGGTGAGGAATATAGACAAAAATCGGTATTTAATTTATTATCCTGTATTTTTGCATGAATTCTTTTTTGCTCAAAAAAGTCTTTTGCTATTTTGTAAAATTGGTTGTTAAAATCGGCAAATGCCTCCAATATAATTTCTTTTGCATCTTTCCAAGAATATTTTTGCTTTCTCTTGGTAAATTCAACGCGTGTGTCACATAACCTTATCTTGTCTTTTTTTAATAGGATAGCTTTTAACTTATAAAAATTTCTTACAATATCTGAGTTGTGATTGGTAACCTCTATCAGATTTGAAATTGCAACATCGGAAAGTTCGTTTGAGAAATTTTCCGCCGCAATGTTATTTGCAAAACCTCTCATCTCATTTTCCAAAGAAATGTCTTTTATAATATTATTGTAAATTTCCGAGAAGATATCGCCATAATCTTTGTATTTGTAAAATTGTGTTTGAGAGCTTTTTCTTCGCAAGTTCCAATTGCTATCGTATCTTAATTTTACAAGCTGTGTTTCATTAAAGATTTTTTCTTTGCCGTCGATTTTTATTTTGAATAAAAATTTTGATTTTATATTGCTGTATAGCTTTCTAAAAGCATTTAATCCGGTTATATTTTTAAGATTAACAATTTTTTCCTCATTTTCATTCAATTGAAATTTTTTTTCATCGCTAATTTTTTGTAAATAATGCCGGTATTTTTTTAATTTTTTATTTTTGATTAAATTTTGCCTTTCTGTTTTTGTTAATGTATTAAACTCAATAGTAAAAAAGAGCATATTATTTGATATTTCCGTGCTAATTTCTTCAATTTTATTCATTAATTGAACCGATTTACTATCGGAGGTGTCTTGTGCGTATAACAGATATGCAAATCCGCCGGGTTTGGCTATCAATTCCGATATGTTTTCTATTTCCGATAATATTTTATAAATCAATTCCGGATTTATATTCGTTTTATTTTTGATAATTCCTTTGTATTTTTTTTGAAAATCGATTGATTTTTGCAAAGCCTTATTAGCGTCATTAATAATTTCGTCGGAATTGTGATCGGGATACAAAATTTTTAAATTCCATACCATGTCATCGAACTTATCATTATTATCCATTAAATCCTCCGTTCCCCCTAAAAAAGCAATTTACAAGCCATTTTTATAAATATTTTAAAGAAAATAGAAAAAATGATTGTAACTTTGCAAAATAAAATAAGATAGAAACACAGTGATAAAAATTATTTGAAATTATACATATATGATATGTTATAATATGTAAAATAAATTGATAACAATTAAGCTATCATTTAAATTGAAAGAAATTAAAAAAAGAAAATAGCCGGCGGTAATGAAAAATTAACTTACGGCAGAAAAATTAAAAGAAAAACCTATTGTAAAATAAAAATATGGTTTGACAAAATATGCTTATAATTTATTAGAGAAATTCAAAAAATTTTGAAAGGTAGATTAATTTTGAAAAGTAAGAAAATAAAAAAACAGGATGGGATGAGGATATGCTTATTAAAATATTAGGTTCGGCACCCGGTTTGCCTATCTTGGGTAAGAGTAATGCTGCCATTTGGGTGAAAACGGAAGAGAAAAATATGCTTCTGGACTGTGGAGAAGGGACTTCGCAAAAGCTTTTGCAAAACGGATTAATCAAAGATAAAATAGATGAAATTTTAATTAGCCATCTGCATCCCGACCACATTAGCGGTATTTTTATGGTTATTCAGATGTTCTATTTGCAAGGTAGAAAAAAAGAATTAAATATCTATTTGCCTGAAAGAGAACATGAATTTCCAAAGATTCTTGAGATGTTTTACACTTTTCAAGAGCGATTAACTTATAAAATTAACTTTTTGCCTATTGAAAAAGCGGAAGAAAAAAATTCATTCCTAAAATTAATACCTTCTTGTCATTTGTTATCATACAAAGATGTGATAAAAAAAAGAAATTTACCCAACAAGATGAAAACATTTTCATTTTTTCTAAAAGAGAATGATAAATCTGCAATTTACACGGCGGATATAGGTTCGTTAAAATATATCCATCCCTATTTGGATAAGATTGATTTGCTTATCATAGATGCTTTTCATGTAAAAGCCGATGATATATTAAAACTTCCCGAATTAACCAAGGCAAAAATTACTTTAAATCACGGAATGTCAAAAAAATTAGAGCAGAGTAAAGATTTATCGAAATTCGAATTAGCTGATGAAAATAAAGAATATATTTTATAGCCTGATTTTTATTATCTTTTTTTCTTTGATTTTAGGTTGTTCTTCAAATAACACTTATAAATTGGCTCAAAGTTTTTATAAAAAGAAAAATTTTGCCGTTGCCATAACTTTTTATGATAAATATATAAAGGATTACGGCGGCAGAGCGGAAGCTACTTTGGCGGAATTGGAAAGATCGAGTTGTTATTACAATTTGGGTCTAAAAGCTTACAAAAATAAAGATTATAAACTTGCCAGCAAATTCTTTTTCTTATCAAATTCAGATATGGCGGATTCATTGTTGGATAATTGTTATTATCATTTTGCGGAACAAAGTTTACAGAATAACGATATTGATAGCACGCTTAAATATTTTTCAGTAATCACGGAAAATTTTCCCAAATCAGAATTGATACCGAAAGTACTATTTGAAGAAATTAAGATTTATTTGTTATTAAATCAAAAGAAAAAAGCCTATGAAAAATACGATCTTTTATGTACATCGTATAAGAAAAGCAAGTATGTAAATGAAGCCGAAAAACTTATAAATGATATAATTCCCTATTTCATGGACGAAATTTCCAAATTGGAAGCCGAAAAGAAATATGATGAAGCATTAAAAAAATTATTTTATATAGAAAAAAATCCCAGTTCTTACGAAAGTGAAATTGCCCGAAAAATTGCTAATATCTATATGGAATTGGCAGAAGAAAGTATAAAGGAAGGAAAATATGTAAAGGCAAAAGCCTTTTTGGGAAAAGCTCAGGATTGGGATAGCTCATTAAAACAAAAAATAAAACAAAGACTTCTGGACATTGTAGATTTATTTATAAAGAAAGGTGATTTGTTAGTAAAACAAGAGAAATTGGACGAAGCCATAAAAAATTATATGCCCGTTTTTGACATTATTCCGAACTATAAACAAGCCGAAGAAAAGATAGCTTATGCCAAAAAATTAAAAGAAGATTTTGCTCTGGCTGATTCTCTGTATAAAAAAGCCAAAGATTTGGAAGAACAAAAAAAATATAAATCGGCACTGCAATATTATAATAAATCTTACAAACTTCATAAACGCGAATTTGTGCATAAAGACATTATTCATATGAAAAATATTCTAAGAGCCAATAAGGAGCCTAAGGTTTTTGCAAAAGAAATTGTGGAAAATTACAAAAACGGTATTATTTTAAAAAATCTGGAAAATTTGAAGAGATCTTTAAAGGTACTTTATAAAAATGATATGAAGGATTCCGGTTGGCAAATTTTTTATTCATTTGGAAAATACAAGTTTGAAGTAAGATATGATATTACAACTTCGGAAAAGACTTATTACTTTATTTGGAGAGTTAATTTGGAATATAAAACCATATCTCCTTTGAATAAGATTTCAAGGGAATATATGGGAGTGATAAAATGAAATTGAAATATCGGTTTGTTTTTATTATCTTTTTATTGTTTAATTTATTGCATTCCTTGGAATTTGATATAAAAAAATTTTCCGAACCGACTAAATACGGTTGGCATAATTTTGAAGATCAGAGAAAACATAGAAAAGAACTTTTGGAAAAGCAAAAATTATTACAAATATATGAATTAAAAAGACAAGACCCTACAAAGAATATGTTAAAATCCATTATTGCTCCCGGTTGGGGACATTTTTCGGCAAAATATTATACCAAGGGACAAATACTTTTAACTTCCGAAGTAATACTTATGGGAGCATCTTTCTACTACTATAATATTGCAATGGATAATTATGATAAATACAAAAAAGCAACATATATATTGGATATAAATCACTACTATAATAATGTGAAAACACCCTACACACTTTCGGTTGCGTTTTTTTCTTTGGGTACGGTTGTTTGGATATATACGATTTTTGATTCTGCTGTTGTTACAAGGTATTACAACGAAAAATTGTGGAATGAAATAATAAAGGATTATAACAAGAAAAAAGTTATTTTCTCACCAACAGGTATTACATTGAGGTTTTAAAAAATGAAATACGGATATTTGTTTTTATTTGTAGTAATATTGTTATCTTCTTGTATGTCTCGAACCAATCCCTTGGATCCTAATACAAATTCTAATATCATAGTACCTGAAACCGTGAATAATTTTCAGGCGACGGCTCTTTCTTCTACAGTGGTAAAATTAACTTGGCAAAAAAATTCCGCAGCCGACGGTTATTATATATATCGCTCCATGAGTATGGACGGAAAATTTATTCGTGTGGATAATGATATGCTATATTCCGGAAATATCACACAATTTCTTGATGAAAATGACGCTTTTGTTTCCGAAACATTTTATTGGTATAAAATTTCAGCATACAAAGTTTATGGTGAAAAAAAATTGGAAGGTTACCGTTCCAACCCGATTTATGTATATATCCCATAATGAATTTTTTGTCGGAGCTTAATGAACAACAACAAAAGGTAGCAACTACCACGGAAGGTCCCGTTCTTGTATTGGCAGGTGCGGGTAGCGGAAAAACAAGATCAATAATATACAGAACCGCCTTTTTGATAAAAGAAAAAAAAATCTCACCTTGGAATATCTTAATAGTTACATTCACAAATAAAGCGGCAAAAGAACTAAAATTCAGATTGAAAAATATCTTCAATATTCCGGCGGATACAATGTGGGTAGGAACATTTCATTCGGTTTGTGCACGTATTTTAAGATATGAATCCGATTATATCGACTATGATGCAAATTTCTCCATTTATGATGAAAAAGATCAAAACACACTTTTGAAAAAGATATTTAAGCAATTAAAAATCGACGATAAAAGATTTACAATATCCAAAGTAAAATCAATTATAAGCAGAGAAAAAAATAACCTGATATTACCCGAAGATTATTATGAATTTCATCAAAAGAATTTCTTTACCGATACGGTTTACAAAATTTTTAAAAGATACCAAAAACTTTTGAAAGATAATAACGCTATGGATTTTGACGATTTATTGCTAAATACTGCAAAATTGCTTTATGAAAATGAAAAAATCAGAACCAAATATTCCGAAAGATTTAAATATGTAATGATTGACGAATATCAAGATACCAATTATGCGCAATTTAAGATAATCAATTTAATAGCCAAATCGCATCAAAATCTTTGTGTAGTGGGAGATGACGATCAGGCTATTTACGGATGGCGAGGCGCTGATATAAGAAATATCTTGGAATTTGAAAAGGATTATAAAAACGTTATAAAAATAAAATTGGAATTGAATTACAGATCTACGAAACAAATTCTTGATGTGGCAAACAGTTTGATAAAGCATAACGACAAAAGACATTCAAAAAGGTTAATTACAAAAACTTCAACCGGTTCGAAACCTTATGTAACGGCTTTGGATACGGAATATGAAGAGGCAAAATTTATCGGAGACAAAATTTCTCAATTGATAGACCAAGATAACATTAATCCCAAAGATATAGCTATTTTTTATAGAACAAATGCACAATCGAGAGTTTTTGAAAAGATTTTCACAAATATAGGTTTGAAATATAAATTGGTCGGAGCAATAAACTTTTTTGCAAGAAAAGAAATTAAAGATATTTTAGCTTATTTAAGGGTTTTGACAAATCCCAACGACAATGTAAGTTTTCTTAGAATAATAAATTTTCCCAAAAGAGGAATAGGTCGCAAAGCTATCGGCTATCTCACGGATATTGCAGTAGAAAAGGGAATAAGTCTTCAAAAAGCCTTGTTTTCCGATTTGGAGGGAATGCCTACGGGCATGAAAAAGAAGTTTGATGTTTTTAAAAAATTACTTGGTTCATGGTTGTTAAAAAAAGAACAAAAAGATATTACTTCATTGGTAGAAACCATAATAGAAGAATCGCTTATAAGAACAATTTATGAAAATTCCAAGGATATTCAGGATGAAGCAAGATGGGAAAATATAAAAGAATTTATAGCTTCGGTAGAAGAATTCAGAGAAAATTTCGAAGAGGAAAGAGAGCCTACTTTAGAGGATTTTTTAAATCAGGTATCTTTGCAAACTTCATTGGATTTGAATAAAACGGATAATGATAATGCCGTTTCTTTGATGACAATTCATAATGCAAAAGGCTTGGAATTTGATACCGTTTTCATTGCCGGTGTGGAAGAGGGGTTACTGCCTCATATCAGATCTTTGGAAGATAATACGCTGGAAGAAGAACGAAGACTTTTTTATGTGGCTATCACAAGAGCAAAACATCGTTTATATATCACATATGCAAAATATCGAAGGTTTATGGAATCGGTGGAACCAACGATAAAAAGCAGATTTATTGAAGAAATAGATGAAGATTTATTGCAAACAACCGAAATATCTTCGGTGGTCCGAACAAATAATGTGCGAAAAATTAAAATTACTTTTGAATCCGAAAAGTTTTATCGAATCGGTCAGGTGGTATCTCACAAAAAATTTGGAAAAGGTATTATAATTAATGTGGACGGAAAGGATAAAAATGCCAAATTAACGATTTCGTTCAATAACGGGGAATTAAAAAAAATTATAGGTACTTATGTTCAGGTTATAAAATAAAAAGCCTCCCTTTCGAGAGGCCGTTTTTTTTATTTGATAATCAGTATTTTTTTGCCAGCTTGCAGGGATTTTGTTTTTAGCATGTAGAAATAAACTCCCGAGGAAACTTTTTTGCCGTTGTTATCTTTTGCATCCCAATAAAAAGTGTTTAATCCTTTTTTCATTGTGCCGTTAAAGATTGTTTTTACTTTTTGACCTTTCAAGTTGTAAACTTCCAATTTACCGATTTCATTATTCATCATATCAAACGAAATTGTAGATACGGTGGATTTACTATGTGAAACCGCAAAAGGATTGGGATATGCTTTTATATCGAAAGCGGAAACGGGATTTATAAAATCGGTGTCGGTATCAACGGTTCCATACCATTGAAAACCTTCGCCTCCGAAAGCTCCCATATCATTTCTAAGGGTTCCCATAGCGGGATATAAAGGATTTCCCGGATTATTAGGATCTTCCACATCATTGTATTGAGTATCGGCATCACCGGCATCTATACAGGGAGAACCTTCTTGAAGCCTCCAATCCGCGGCAAGTCCGTCAAATGCTGTTCCGCTACCTTCGGTAGGTTGAACAAACATCGGATCGACATCGATGTTATCAACACCGTCATATCCGCCAGTGATACAAGTGTAAGAAACCAAAGGAATACCGTTTACCAGCGTGAATATATTGCTTGTTTCCCAAATGATGGAATTTTTAATTTCGGGTGTTGAATTATAGATAAAGAATACCGCATTTGTTGTATTGTTCGATATGGTGTTATTGATGATACGCAAATTTGCGTCGTTTCTCATAATGAATACGCCGCCACTCATTCCTTGATTATTTACAAAGATATTGTTTTTTACGTCAAATACAGATGAAATGGCATTTATACCGGCACTGCCCGCATAGTTCGCATTGTTTGTAAAGATATTGTTTTTTACCACAAAATCGTTGGAAGATTGAACGTTTATAGCTTCTCCGTAGTTGTTATGAAAAATATTTCCGATGATATTTACAAGTGAATTATCGATTTTAACGGTATAGATGGAATTAACTTTTGAGATATTACAATTTTGAATAAGATTATCTTGTGTGGTATAAACAAATTCAATACCGTTCCAAGCGTCGTCGGAAGTAAGATAAATCATATTGTCGGTAGAACCTTGAGCTTTAAATAATCCGGCTACACCGATTTTGGCATCGTTTAATACAACGTGAGTTCCGGGTTGAATAACAAGCTGAAAACCTTCGGGAATATTAATATCTCCTGTAACGTGATAAGTGCCATGTTCCGGTCTCCAAATACCTTGCATATTTCCCGAAATGTTAGAGCCGTCGGTAACCGTGATGGCATTTGTAAGTGTTCTTTCGTCGGAGCCGTCTGTTCCTGTGATTCTTAATGTAACATCATAAGTTCCGGGTTCGGTGTACAGATGATAGGGATTTTCTTCCGTGCTGTCAAATGTTCCGTCTCCGTCAAAATCCCATTCATAAGATTGGATATTTCCGTTTTGAGGGAAAGCATGATTTGTAAAATGTACTCCCAAATCCGCAGGTCCCTGCTGAATATCCATGCTGAATAATGCCATATATCCCGTGAATGCCGTCATCCCCGCTTGAATGATTTTATGAAGATTTGCACCCGGATTATTATCCCAAGTTTGAACCAGTACAACGGCATTTAAATCTTCAAGATTCCATGAAGGGTCGTAGTTCAATTCATGTTCGAAGTGTTGGGTATCACCTATTTGCGTCATATTAAAAGGTTCTGAATACCAAGATCTGACCACGCAAAAATGGTCGTCATCCACTTTGTGTGTTAAAAGATAAACGATTTTGTTATTTGAAGTGGTAATATTTCCCGTAACGGTAACGTCCGCACCAACCATGATGTTATTCGTTGCCGTAAAGTCCATAGAGATGTCGAGTTCGAGAGGGCTGTCTTCGGCAACAATAGTTTGGTATTTTGGAAGATAATACGGATACATATCGGTTCCACCGCCCACAACTTTTTCCGAACCGCCAATCATTGCTGTGGGGAAACCGCTTACGGAATAAAAACTT
>CAZUGB010000149.1:0-9865 GCA_964619925.1 uncultured Candidatus Cloacimonadota bacterium | reverse complement strand
GGATTTACGGAACTTTATTATCAAACATCAGGAACTACATACACTCATCAAAATGCACATTTGAATAACGATAGATTATTCTACCAAATAAAAGCTATCATTAACACCCCATAAAAGAATGTTAAGACCTCCTTAACAATTAACAAAACGAGCCTTTCAATCGAAAGGCTCTTTTTTTAACTTATAACAAATTAAAAATATATGAATTAATCGAACCTAAAAGTTGACACAAAAAATAAAAAATCAAAATTTGGCACCGAATTGTAATATTTTAAGAATATTGCAATTTTTTTTTAAAAAGGAATAAAAAGGAGCACTTATGAGTAATGTATCAACTGCCGGAAATTTTGGCAAAGGCATAAGATCCGATTGTTTGATAACGCTTGAATTAACCGAACAAAACGGTATTCAAATCGATTTGCAAAGCAAGGTAAAATCTCTTTTCGGAGACAAGATTACGGAACTTTGCAAGAAAGAACTCGATTTTTTTGAAATTAAAAATTGCAAATTGACAATTCAAGATAGCGGAGCTTTGGATTATGTGATAATGGCAAGATTGGAAGCCGCAATTAAAAAACTCATCGATTCCCCGAAAGAATTTTTGCCTGAAATTTTACCGCAAAATACAAATCACACCGCAAAAGACACTCAGCGACGATCAAGGCTTTATCTTCCCGGTAATACACCTAAATTGGCTATCAATGCGGGAATTCACAAACCGGACGGTATAATTTTGGATTTGGAAGATTCCGTTTCGCCGGACAAGAAATATGAAGCCCGTTTTTTGGTTCGAAACACACTTCGCGCTACCGATTTTTACGGAGCCGAAAGAATGGTGCGAATCAATCAATTACCTTTGGGTCTTACAGACCTTGAATTTGTGGTGCCTCACCATGTTAATTTGATTTTATTACCGAAATGCGAAACACCGGAACAAATAAACGAAGTAAATTCCCATATAAACAAAATAAAAGAAGAAAAAGGACTGGAATATCCCATATATTTAATGCCCATAATCGAAAGTGCTCTCGGTGTGATAAATTCATATAAAATAGCAACTGCCGCCGATAACGTGGTAGCCCTTGCAATAGGATTGGAAGATTACACTGCGGACTTAGGCACACAAAGAACTTCCGAAGGTAAGGAAACATTTTTTGCAAGAAGTATGCTTGTTAATGCCGCTCGAGCCGCCGGTATTCAACCTATCGATTCGGTATTTTCCGATATTAACGACATGGAAGCTTTGAAAAGAGTGGTATTGGAATCCAAATCCCTCGGCTTTGACGGAATGGGTTGTATTCATCCCAGACAAATTAAAGTAATTCATGAAAATTATGCTCCTTCCGAAAAAGAAATAGAAAAGGCAAAGAAAATAGTTAAAGCATTTTATGAAGCGGAAAAGAAAGGTCTCGGAGTAGTAGCCGTAGGCTCCAAAATGGTTGATCCGCCCGTTGTAAAAAGAGCATTAAAAACGATTAATCAAGCTATTGAAATTGGAAAATTAGATAAAAATTGGGATAAAGAATAAAGGGAGACAACTATGGAAGAAAAATTTGTAAAAAACGCCGTAGGCAGAATGATACCTACTCATATAAACGGAAAACCTGTTATTCCTTTTAAAGGCGTGGGAAAACACAGACCGCAAGGCAGAAAATACGGTCCTCCCATAGCCACATGTGCCGATTATCCTTTGGACGGAAATAAATTGGTTCCGAATTTAAAAGAAGCATTAATAAAAGCCGGTTTAAAAGACGGTATGACTATCTCCACTCATCACCATTTCAGAAACGGAGATTTGGTAGCCAATGAAATTTTTAAGATAGCTTCCGAATTGGGTGTGAAAGATCTTGTTTGGTTTCCTTCCGCTTCTTTTCCTTGTCATGAACCTATTATCAAATATCTTGAAGACGGTACAATTCACCATATAGAAGGTAGTATGAACGGACCATTGGGAAGATTTGCATCACAAGGAAAAATGAAAGGCGTAGGTGTTCTTCGTTCGCATGGCGGAAGATACCAAGCGGTACAAGACGGAGAAGTGGTAATAGATATTGCGGTAATAGCCGCTCCCACAGCGGATCCTTTTGGAAATGCAAACGGTTTGAACGGACCGTCCGCTTGCGGATTGCTCGGTTTTGCTCTTGCAGATTCTCAATACGCCCACAAAGTGATTGTTGTTACCGATAATCTGGTTCCTTTCCCTTGCATTCCTTGGCAAATTCATGGAAATTACGTTGATTATGTTGTTCAAACTGATCAAATAGGAATACCCGAAAAAATAGTATCCGGCACAACCAAAGTAACCAAAAGCCCCGATAGACTTTACATTGCCGAATTAACAGCCAAATTCTGCGAAGAAGCCGGTTTAATAAAAGACGGTTTTTCATTCCAAGCGGGTGCAGGCGGAACTTCTTTGTCTATTGGAATTTATTTCGGCGAAATAATGCGTAAAAAAGGTATAAAAGCAAGATTTGCCAGAGCCGGTAGCAATAAATATCTCGTGGAAATGTTCGAAGAAGGTTTGGTAGAATACATTCTGGACGGACAAACATTCGATTTGGAAGGTATCCGTTCTATGAGAGAAAATCCTAACCATGTTGATACCAGCCCCTTTACCAGCTACAATTATCACGGCAAAGGAAACTTTGCGGGTATGGTTGACATAGTAATTTTGGGAGCTACCGAAGTTGACGTTAATTTCAATGCAAATGTTGTTACTCATTCCGACGGTTATCTTTTGCACGGTATAGGCGGATGGCAAAATTGTCTTTTCGGAAAAAACGTAATTTTACCGATTCCTTTGTTCAGAGACAGAATACCGGTTATCAAAGATGAAGTAACCACCATTTGCGGACCGGGTGAACTGATAGACATCATTGTAACGGAAAGAGGAATAGCCATAAATCCCAGAAGAACGGATTTGATAGAAAAAATGAAAAATTCCGACTTGCCAATCAAAACAATACACGAATTAAAAGAAGAAGCCGAAAGAATTTGCGGTAAACCGAAAGCCGCCGAATTTGAAGATAAGATAATAGCCGCAATCAAATGGGTTGACGGCACGGTGATAGACGTTGTACGTAAAGTAAAAGAATAAGATTTTATTTGATATTTTTTCCTTATATTTTTAGGAAAATCCATAAAATTTGAAATAAAAACATTAAATAAGGAGTAGAAAAACATGAGTAAACGAACAGTTGTAACCATGCCGGGAGACGGTATAGGAAAAGTTGTATTACCCGAAGCTATCAGAGTTTTGGATGCCGTAGGTTTCGAAGCCGAATATGTGCATGCCGACATCGGTTGGGAATTTTGGTGCAATGAAGGAAATCCTCTTCCCCAAAGAACTTTGGATTTATTGGAAAAACACGGAATCGCCCTCTTTGGTGCCATTACTTCCAAACCCAAATCGGAAGCGGCAAAAGAGCTTAAACCCGAGCTAAAAGACAAAGGTTATGTGTATTACAGTCCTATTGTAGGACTTCGTCAGCATTTTAAATTGGATATTTGCCAAAGACCTTGCAAAACATTTAAAGGCAATCCGCTTAACTTTATTCGAAGAGGTCCGGGCGGTACTATCGAAGAACCGGAAGTTGACGTGGTTGTTTTCCGACAAAATACCGAAGGTTTGTATGGCGGTGTGGAATGGACAAACCCACCGGATCAGGTTTATGAAGCTCTAATGACTCATCCCAAATTCAAGAAAAATTTCGGCTGGGCACCAAAAGAAGAATTGGCTATTTCTACCAGAATATTTACAAAAAAATATACCGAACGCATTATCAAAGCCGCTTTTGAATATGCCGATAAATTCGGATACGAAAAAGTTACTCTTTGTGAAAAACCGAATGTTATCAGAGAAACTTCCGGAATGATGTTGGCAATTTGTAGAGAATATGCCGAAAAGTATCCCAAAATAAAATTCAATTATACCAATATTGATGCTCAAATGATGTGGCTAACCAAAAATCCCGAAGATTACGGAGTAATAATTGCCGGTAATATGTTCGGTGATATTGTTTCCGACGGATTTGCAGGTTTGGTTGGTGGTTTGGGATTTGCTTGCAGTGCAAATATCGGAGAAAAAGTGGCTATATTCGAACCTACCCACGGTTCCGCCCCGAAATACGCCGAATTGGATCCGCCGATTGTTAATCCTATCGCAATGATTCTTTCTTCTTGTATGATGCTTGACCACATAGGAGAAACGGAAAAAGCTACAAAAATCAGAAATGCAGTTGCAAAGGTTGTTGCGGAAGGAAAAGTTCGAGCTTATGATATGCTAAAACTTCATGGCGGACCGGACGTATTAAATCAGGGTGCCGCATCCACCACGGAAATTACCGATGCAATCATTGCCGCTTTATAGATTTTATTAACTACTTGCGAGGTAATAAACTGCCTCGCTTTTTTTATATTCCTACGCAAAAAAATTATTTTAAGGAGATAATTTTATGGATATTTTAGAACTTTGGCCCGAAATCAATTGGATAAAAGATGACGATTTAAGAGAAAAAACAAAAAAAGTATGGGAATTGGCATTGGAAAGAAGCGTTTTAACGCCCGAAGATTTACAAAGAATCCCTTTTACACTTCTTGCCGGTCCCGATCTTAAAGTAACTTTTATGGATCACAAACGAAGTGTGGTTCATATCGCAAAAGCGGCGGGCGAAAAAGTTAATGAATTTTATCACGGTGAACTCACGGTAAATATGGACGTTTTGATAGCCGGCGCAATTCTTATTGATGTGGGAAAACTCTTGGAATATGTGCTTGATGAAAACGGAAACGCCATCCAAGGCACATACGGCAAATATCTTCGTCATCCCTTTTCCGGAGTATCACTAGCCGAAGAATGCGGAATACCCGCAGAAGTATGTCATATCATTGCCGCTCATGCGGGAGAAGGAGATATGATAAAACGTACCACGGAAGCCTACATCGTTCATCATGCAGACTTTATGACCTTTTTGCCTTTCAAAAGCAGATTAAAAATTTAATTCGGAGGAAAATATGGGAATGACCATAATAGAAAAAATCATAGCCAACCATTCCAATGTCGCCAAACCCAAACCCGGTGATATAGTTGATATGGTGATAGACGTTAGAGCCGCAAGAGATTTCGGCGGACCGAATGTGGTAAAAAACATTGAAGAATACGGTTTAACAATAGATGACCCGTCCAAAACCTTTTTTACTTTTGACACAAATCCCACGGGATCCGACCAAAAATATGCGGCAAATCAACAAAAAGTTAGAATTTTTGCCAGAAAACACGGGATAAAAGTGTATGATATAAACACCGGTATAGGCACTCATACTATGATTGAAAAAGGCTTGGTATATCCGGGCAGAACTGCTGTAACCACAGATTCGCATGCCAATATTCTCGGTGCGGTAGGGGCTTTCGGACAAGGAATGGGAGACAAAGATATAGCCGCCGCTTTTCATAGAGGCAAAATTTGGTTCAAGGTTCCGCCGTCGGTTAAGCTTATCCTAAAAGGTAAAAGACCTGAAAACATCTCGGCAAAAGATATTGTGCTTAACCTTCTTCATAAGTACGGAGCAAATACGTTATTAGGTTATTCTATTGAAATTTACGGCGAAGAAGTTGATAAATTTACACTCGACGAAAGAATCACCATAGCTTCCATGGGAACCGAAATGGGAGCAATAATAATTCTCTTCACACCTAATCGCGAAATTTTGGAATATTGCCAAGAAAGAGCCGGCAAAAAGATAGAACCTGTTTTAGCCGACGAAGATGCCGTTTATGAAAGAATCGAAGAAGTAAATCTTGAAGAATTTGTTCCCATGGTTTCATTGCCGGGAAAACCTCACAATTCCGTAAATATCATCGAAGTGAAAAAGGTAAAAATCGATTCGGCATTCATAGGAAGTTGTACAAACGGCAGATTGGAAGATTTGCGAAAAGTTGCCGCGGCATTAAAAGGAAAGAAATTAGCGCCGGGAGTTGTTTTAAAAATTGTTCCCGCCACCGACGAAATTTGGCAACAAGCTCTTGACGAAGGATTAATAAAAATATTCAAAGAAGCGGGAGCGTTAGTATCCAATGCAGGTTGTGCAGGTTGTGCCGCAGGTCAAGTGGGTCAAAACGGTCCGGGTGAAATTACGGTAAGTACGGGAAACAGAAACTTCCCCGGAAAACAAGGCAAAGGCGAAGTTTATTTGGCATCGCCGGAAACCGTGGTTGCTTCCGCTATTGCAGGTTATATCACCACCATTACGGATATTCCCGAAAAACCGGCAACTTTTGAAGAAACAATTGAAAATGAAGAAATCAAACCGAAGGCACACCATAAAGAAACCAAAAAAGAAAAACCGATTGAAGTTACCGGTAGAGTTTGGCTTATAAAAGAAGATAACATCGATACGGATATGATTTACCACAATAGATATCTGGCAATTACAGATATTTCACAAATGGGACAATACACCTTTGATAATTTGAAAGGTTATGAAGATTTTGCCAAAAAAGCCAAACCCGGCGATATCGTAATCACCGGAAAAAATTTCGGAGCGGGAAGCTCTCGACAACAAGCGGTAGATTGTTTTAAATCTCTCGGAATTCAAGCCATTTTAGCCGAATCATTCGGAGCTATTTACGAAAGAAATGCCATAAACGCCGCTTTTCCTATCTTAAAATATTCAAATCTTGACGAACTGGATTTAAAAGACGGTGATGAGATTACCGTTAATTTCAAAACAGGAAAAATAAAAAATAATCGTAACGGTAAGGTTGCCGAAATTGAAAAATTTTCCGATGTTCAAATGGATATTTATCAACGCGGCGGTTTGTTAAATTAAATTCTTTATTTTAAAAAGGAGTAAAAAATGGGTAAAACTTTTGTAGAAAAAATACTCGGTGCCGAAAGAGGTGCTATTGTTTTTCGAAAACCCGATATAGTGCTTTCTCACGATAACACCGCAAGTATAAAAAACACTTTTGAAAAAATGGGCGGAACCAAATTGGCAGATCCGTCACAACCTTTGGTAGTGTTAGATCATAACGCACCGCCTACAAATTCCAAACTTGCAAATCAATATCAAACCATACGAGATTTTGTAAAAGAACAGGGTATAAAAAGATTTCATGATATCGGACAAGGTATTTGTCATCAAATTATGTCTTATTATGCCAAACCCGGAATGATAATTGTGGGAAGCGACAGTCATACATGTACAGCCGGTGCTTTTAATGCACTTGCCGCCGGTATAGACAGAACGGAAACAGCAGGTATATGGAAAAGAGGTGAAACGTGGTTCAGAGTTCCCGATTCAATTAAAATCACACTAAAAGGAAAGTTAAAAAAGGGCGTTTACGCAAAAGACATTTCTCTTTGGATTATCGGAATGATAGGTTCTGCCGGAGCTAATTATATGAGCATAGAATATCACGGTGACGGTGTGAAAACTCTTTCCATATCCGAAAGAATGACATTGGCAAACTTGGCTTCGGAAATGGGTGCCAAAAATGCGGTTTTCCCACCGGATGAAGTTTTGGAAGAATTTCTCGGAGAAAAAATAACAAACGGCGTTTGGGCAGACGAAGATGCGGTTTATCAAAAAGAAATAGAAATCAATCTTGATGATATCTTCCCGCTTGTAGCCGCACCTCACCATGTGGATAATGTAAAAGCCGTTTCCGAAGTGCAAGGTTTAAAATTAAATCAAGGTTTAATAGGAACTTGTACAAACGGACGACTTGAAGATATAAGAATTGCCGCAGAAATTTTAGACGGGAAAAAAGTAGCCGACGATTTTCAGCTATTAGTTATTCCCGCATCCAAAAAAATTGCCTTGCAAATGGTGGAAGAAGGTCTTACCGAAAAATTAATGAAAGCCGGTGCCATAATTTTGGCTACATCTTGCGGACCGTGTTTGGGAACCGGACAAGGAATACCCGCCGATAATTACCGAGTTATTTCCACTGCGAATAGAAACTTCAAAGGAAGAATGGGAAATAAAAACGCCGAGATATATTTGGCTTCACCCGCTTGCGTGGCATATTCGGCTATAGCGGGAGAAATTACCGACCCCAGAGGAATAAAAGCTAACGATGTATTCCCATACAAACATGAACAAAGCGCTACCGTGGAAATTTCCAAAGATGATAACAGACGACTTGGTAATGTATGGAATTATAAGGATGTGGACAATTTAAACACCGACCAAATGTTTGCCGGAAATTTAACATATCAGGTTCTCAGCTCCGACCCGCCTTCAATTTTACCGCATCTTTTCAAAGGTTTTGATCCTAATTTTGCCGAAAATGTAAAAGCCGGTGATGTGATTATTGCAGGTGATAATTTCGGATGCGGAAGTTCAAGAGAACATCCGGCTGTTGGATTGGCTTATGCGGGTATCACAGCAGTTATAGTAAAATCGGTTAATCGTATTTTCTACCGTTCTTCGGTTAATCAGGGCTTGCCGATAATTGTAATGCCGGAAGTTGTGGATTATTATAATCCGGGCGACAAAGTGGAAGTGAGCTTGGAAAAAGGCTTGATAAAGGTGAATGACAAAGAATTTAAATTTGCACCGTTACCGGACAAACTTATGGAAATTTTAAAATCCAAAGGTTTGGTTAATTGGATAAAATCTCATTAAAAAATATGGCTCGGTTATTATTACCGAGCCTTTTTATTTTTAAAATCTTTTTTTGTAAGAATGACAATAGGGTACTTTGTGATTTTTAAAATAATAATCCTGATGATATTTTTCCGCCTTATAAAACGGTTTATTCTTTGCTGATAACACAAGAGTAACTACATTTAATCCTTTATTTTTCAGAATGGTTATCAATTTTTCTATTATTTCCTTTTCATTTTGGTCATTATAAAAAATCGCCGAAAGATATTGCGTTCCTATATCAGGACCTTGCCCGTTTTTTTGGGTGGGATCATGTATTTCAAAAAATAGTTTTGCCAGCTCTTCATAAGATACAAATTCGGGATAATACAGAACTTCCACCGTTTCGAGATGTCCTGTATTTCCGTTGCAAACTTCATTGTATGTGGGATTTGGAACATTGCCTCCCATATAACCGTTTTCCACACTGATAACCCCTCTTTTCTGTTGAAGATAATACTCCACTCCCCAAAAACATCCCCCGGCAAAATAGGCTTTTTTCAGTTTCTCATAAGGCACAAAATCCAATGATGCGGAATTAATGCAATATCTTACATTTTTATCTGTAAATTTTTCTCCTTTAAAGATATGCCCCAAATGAGCCTTGCAATTTGCACAAACCACTTCGGTTCTTTTGCCGTCTTTGTCGGGATATTCTTCTACGGAATACAATATTGCCTCGTCAAAACTCGGCCAGCCGGAACCCGAATGAAACTTACTTTGTGAAGCAAACAAAGGAGCATTGCATCTTTTACATTTATATATACCTTTTTCAAAATGTTCGTAATATTCATTGGTATAAGGCGGTTCGGTTGCTTTGTTTTCGATAACGGATCTTTCAAAATCCGACAATTTATTGAATTTCATATTGGATTCTCCTAATAAAAAAATGTTCATGAACAAAAAAAGAATAATTAATAATTTCATACACCTTCCTTAAATTCACATAAAAAGTTAATAATTTTTTTCCGGTGGTCAAAGTTTTTTATTAAAAGGAAGTTATAAAAGATAATTTAAATATTCAAAATAAATTCTAATTTTGAATTTAGATTTTTTACAATATTTCTACCTTTTTTTCATATAAAAAAATAAAATGATTTTGTCGTAATCTAAATTTTGTTCCGTGATTATGTCCTGTTCTTGCGTCAAAATCAATTAAAATATTACCTTCTTCTAAACATTTTAAGAGACCATCAAAATTAAATCGTTGTAA
>CAZUGB010000148.1:0-4271 GCA_964619925.1 uncultured Candidatus Cloacimonadota bacterium | reverse complement strand
CGATTACCAATTTTTCAAAATCTTTATTCGTTTTATATTTTTTAATTGCCAATGCCTTTCTTTTTGTATCGGGAATATTTGAAAAGCTGATATGTGAAATACTATTTATAATATCATAGGTAATACCGATAAAACCTAAATACCAGATAATTCTTGCTTTAAAAAATTCATACACATCATTTTTATTATCACTTTTACCAAGCAAAGAATATGATTTATCAATCAGTTCGAAAATATCAAACTCCATATCGAATTTATCGATAATTTTTACTACACCGATAGCGGCTCTGCGTAAAGCAAAAGGGTCATTAGAGCCGGTGGGAATTTGATTAACGGAAAAAATGGAACACACCGTATCAATTTTATCGGCAATTGCAACAACCGCTCCCACTATCGAATCGGGCAGTTCTCCGTCTTTGCTTTTTGGCATATAATGTTCTAAAATTGCCTTTGCAACCTCAGGTTTTTCACCACTTATGAGAGCATATTTACTACCAATATATCCTTGTAATTTTGTAAATTCTTTTTCTCCCAACATATGTGTAACCAAATCCGCCTTACATAAATATGCGGCTCTGGTTATCATTTTTTGTTTTTCCGTTTCAAGCTGTAATTTTTCGGAAATATATTTTGATAGATAAACAATTCTTTGGGTCTTTTCAAACAGGTTTCCTATTTCTTTGTGAAAAAGGACATCTTGAAGTTTAGGAACATAATACTCCAACGAATGTTTTGTATCTTCGTTAAAATAAAACTCGGCATCTTCCAATCTGGCTTTCACCACTTTTTGATTTCCCACTTTGATAATATCGCTAAAATCGGGATTACCGTTCGATATAAAAACGAATTTTTCGGACAATGATCCGTCTTTTTCTTGTAGTGCAAAATATTTTTGATTTTTAGATAAAGTGGAAATGATTATTTTTTCGGGAAGTTTTAAATATTTTCTATCAAATTCCGCAATAACAGGTGTGGGAAATTCTATCAGATTATTTACTTCATTGATTAATTGGTTATTTTCTATCATCAACAAATTTGTATTTCTCAAAAGATTAATGATTTTTGATTTTATTTCATTTTTTCTTTTATCGCTATCGGGAATAACAAAATTTTCTTCCAATACTTTTTCGTATTCATCAATTTTTTTTACGATTATTTTTTTATTTAGTCCCAAAAATCTATTTCCGTAGGTTATATCGGAAGATTTTATCTTTCCCAGATTAAAATCCCATAACTTATCATTCTGTAATGCCAAAATCCACCTAATTGGTCTGGCAAAAGATTTCCCGCCTGCTCCCCACTTCATTGTTTTAGGAAAATTAATTTTATAAATTATCTCGGGTAATTTTTCATTGAGGATATCCAGAGCTTTTTTGCCCTTTAATTCTTTTTTTACGGCAATCTTTTCCCCTTTTGGGGTTTTTTTTAGATAAATATCTTCTTCGGTAGCTCCGGCCGATTTCAAAAAACCCAATGCGGCTTTTGTTAAATTATTTTTATCATCGTAAGCAACCTTAACCGAAGGCCCGACCCGTTCAATAATTTCATCATTTTGTCTTTCTTGTAATGCGGATATGTAAAAAGCCAATCTTCGCGGTGTGGAATACATTTTTATCGAGCCGAAAGATAATTTATAATCTTTCAATAAAGACAATATTTTATTATAAAATGTTTCTTTTGCAGGCGTAATATAACCGCTGGGAATCTCTTCCGTTCCCAATTCAAAAAGAATATCTATTTCATTCATACCCAATCCTTTTTAAAATTTGGGACAAAGAATTTAGTCTTCTTATTATTGTCTAATATTTTCTTATGTTTCCGAAATGATTTTGAATATAAATTTTTAGTTTGAATGTATTTCTTATAGGGATTTTTACATATTAAATTACTTTTTTTGTTCTTTAATTTGAAAAAAAACTTGCAAGGTTTTACCAAATAATGTTTTTTTGTCCTATAAAAGTTTGGAGGTTTTGTTTATGAATTATGATACCAGAACAAGAGAACAACTGATAGAAGAAATAAAACACCTAAGACAGCGGTTAAAAGACTTGGAAACCTCTACAATTAGCCTTACAAATTCCATGTCGTCAAAAATTAACGCCTCCAAAATAATAGACTCCATTTTAAACACCCTTCCCGATTCCGCATTAATATTAAACGGTAATGCAATTATTACAAATTATAATACGGTAGCAAAACAAATTTTATGTATGAACTTCGATAAAATTTTCGGTAGAAAAATCACGGAATTTTTCCCTTCCGAATCCGCTAGATTTTTGATGCAAACCATCAATAAGATACTTCTAACCGGAATACCCGAAAATTTTGAAGAAGAACGAGACGGTAGAATTTTTGATATTACCATATATCCTATAATGATAACAAACAATGAGATTGAACGTTTGGCGTTTTTTGCTCGTGATATTACCAATAAAAAGAAAATTGAAGAATCGGAATATAAAAAATCACTTCAATTGGAACAGCTTTTAAAAACCGCTCAGGATTTAACTTCCAGTATGAATATGGATGAAATCCTCAGGCGAATAGCCGCCGCGGCAAAAGATATACTCCATTCATACGGTTGTTCCATTTATCTTTTAAACGAAAAAAAAGACAAATTAATACCAAAAGTCGTTATTGACCCGCTTTACGAAGAAGAAATTATGGCAACACCTGTTGATGTGGAAGGAAGTTTTACCGGTATGGCGGTAAAAGCCAAAAAAAGCCTGCTTTTCAATAATACTGCGGACTCCGGCGGTTTTCAGATTCCGGGAACTTCCGTTTTGCAAAACGAAAGAATAATCGTTACACCTTTTATTATTGAAGGTGAAGTTATCGGAGCTATGACCCTTAATAAAATCGGTCCTATTTTTACGGAAGACGATCTTTCACTTGCCGAAACATTCGGGGCTTATGCCGTTACCACCATTAAAACGGCCAAACTTATCAATCAACTGCAAGATGAAATAGAAATAAGAAAAAACGCCGAGAAAGAATTGAATAACAACAAAGAACATCTTAAACTAATCAATAGAATTTTGCGTCATGATATTATTAATAATTTATCGAAAATTCACAGCGCATTAAGATTATATCAACGCACGTCGGATAAAAAATATCTTAATGAAATAAAAAACAACCTTGATAATAGTTTTTTAATTATCGAAAAAATGAAAAATCTGGAAGATTATTTCCATAGCAACAAAATTATTCAAATTTATAATCTGAAAGATACTATCCGAAATATAGCCAAAAACTTTAAAGACATATCAATAACGATAGAAGGCGATGCCGATGTTTTTGCAAACGAATCGATATATTCAATTTTTGAAAATCTTTTTAGAAAAGCCATAGAACATGGAAAAGCGGATAGTATTCAAGTAAAAATTATCGATCATGAAAAAACCGTAAACGTTTATGTTGCGGATAACGGTAAAGGCATAGAAGATTCTTTGAAAGAAAAAATCTTTGATGAAGGTTTTACAAAGGGAAACAGTGAAAATACGGGTTTAGGCTTGTATATTGTAAAAAAAGCATTAAATAGTTTTGGAGGTAATATTTTAGTAAAAGACAACGATCCCAAGGGAGCACTTTTTATTTTAATATTTAATAAAAAGGCGTAATGAGGCAATTATGAATAAAAAAATTCTCATTGTTGAGGATGAATTTATTATAGCCGAAGATTTGAAAATAACAGTAGAAGATTTCGGTTATAAAGATGTAAAAACCACTCCGTCTTCCGACTTGGCAATAGAATTATTAAAATACGACAAACCTGATCTGGTGATTTTAGACATAAAAATCGAAGGAAAAATGAACGGACTTGAGCTTGCCAAATATATAAAAGAAAATTATGACATACCTGTGATATTCTGCACGGCTTACTTCGGAAAAGAAATCGAAAAGGTAAGAAAAGAATTAAAAATCAAAATGATCAGAAAACCTTTCATTGATTTTTTACTAAAAGAAACAATTGAGTCGGAAATAGCCAATTCAAAGCATAGCACTCAACAATAATTAAAAAAAGTGGGGTGGCTGATGGGACTTGAACCCACGGCCACAGGAGCCACAATCCTGTGCTCTACCAACTGAGCTACAGCCACCATAAAAAAATGGCACGCCAAAAGGGATTCGAACCCCTGACCCACGGATTCGATATCCGTTGGTCTTTCCAGCTTATCTATTTTTTTACTTTGGTTGCGGCGGAGGGTCTTGTACCCCGGACACTCTGTTTATGATTCCGTTGCTATTACCATCTGAGCTACGCCGCC
>CAZUGB010000147.1:0-22568 GCA_964619925.1 uncultured Candidatus Cloacimonadota bacterium | reverse complement strand
TGCTCTGATTACCGATAGTTGCAAATTTTTATTTTGACAATAATCAATATATAAACAAATTGACATAAGGAGATGTTATATGGAACAAAAAGATAAGATCTTAGAAAAAAATGTAAAATTTGATACTATTTTTCGTGCATCATTGGATATTCTTATTTTATTGGATACGCAAACGTTGGAAATTTTGGATGTGAATGATACGGTTACAAAGATATTAGGGTATAAGCCGTCGGAACTGATTTCCAAAAGATTTGACGTACTATTTCCTGATGATGAATCTGATAGAGAAGAGCTTATTAGAAATATCACGGTTTACGGACCTGTTTTCGAATGTCAAAAATTTCTTCATAAAAACGGTGATGTTGTGCCATTGGATCTTACAGCTACAATTTTGGATATGAACAAATCAAAGGTAGTTTTTATCACGTTGCGAGATAGCAGGGAAAAAGAAGAACGCAATCAGCAGATTAATTACACCAAAAAGCATCTTAAATTAATAAACCAAATCATTCGCCACGATATCATCAATGATATTTCCATTATCAAAGGTGCATTAAAATTATATATGGAAACAAGGGATGAAAAATATTTGGAAGCTATAAACAAAAGTGTTGATAATAGTATTGCTATCATAAAAAATATGAGAAGAGTGGAAAAACAATTGGAAGAAAACGAAAATCTGCAAGTGATTGAGGTATCTTCTCTTCTTAATAAAATTTCCCAAAAATACAAAGATGTTAAGATTAAAATAGTAGGTTCGGCCAATGTTTTGGCGGACGATACACTATATTCGGTTTTTAATAATTTGATTCACAATGCAATAGTTCATGGCAAAACCGATAAAATCGATATAAAAATTTTGAAAAAAGCCGATAAAGTGGAAATTTATTTTATTGATTACGGAATTGGAATAAAGAAAGAATTACGAGAAAAAATTTTTGAAAAAGGGTTTTCTTTGAGCAATGGCATTCATATCGGTATGGGATTATATATTGTAAAAGAATCTTTAAAAAATTACGGAGGCAAAGTTAGAGTTACCGAGAATAAACCTAACGGCTCTATTTTTATCGTAACTCTACAAAGGGTAAATTGATTTTTTGATTTTTATCGTTTAAGAATACGGTTATCAGGTTATTATTTTGATATGTTTTTCTAAACTTATCTGTTTTTGCCGAAAAAAATACAGCCCGTTTCAAATCGCTTTTTGATATTTGGAATTTACTATTTTCAAAAATAAATTTATATCCTTTTTTCTTTGCCGAAATCAATTCTTTTGTGTTTAAAAATTCAGGGAAAAAATGAGCTTTTGATTTTTTTGCCCAATCCCAGCGTAAGCAATCTTCCAAAAATTCTTTTTCTTTAAATTTTTTTATAAAAGTGTGTAAAAATTCAAATACTTTGTTAATCGAGCTAAAATTGTAATTTTTTAAATATTGAGAAAGATCATAATAAAGTTCAAACGGGGTATCAAAATACTTTTCTAGCTCATAAATAGTGGTATCGGAATAATGCGAATTATAAAAAATCTCAAACGCTTTTTCGAAATCGTGGAGGTTTGTTAATGTTTCAAAATCCAGCCAATTGTTTGATAAAATTATATAAGGTGCAAAATCCGTATTAATGATACCAAAGCGTTTTTTTTGCAATTCTATCGGGGTTCCGGGTAAAACCTTTAAAAAACCTATTTGTAATTGATGCGGTTTTAATTCATATAATCCGTTAAAAGAATTTTTGAAAGATGGCAAATCTTCATAAGGCAAACCTACAATAAGATCAAGATGAATATGGATATTCCCCTGTTTAAGCAATTTCTTTATATTTTCTTTTGATTTATTCCAATCGGAGGTACGATTTACGGCTTTCAGTGTTTTTTCATTCAGACTTTGAATACCGATTTCAAATTGGAAATATCCTTTCTTTGCGTTTGAAAGAATTTCAAAATCGGATTCATCCAGCAATCCGGGATGAATTTCAAAATGGAAACGAATATCATAATTTTTTTCGATTAAAAATTTCCAAATAGCTTGAGAATGACTTTGTTTCGCGTTAAAGGTTCTATCTACAAATTTGATTATTTTCGGGTTGTATTTGGCGATAAAATCGATTTCATCTCTTACATTGTTCAGATTTCTGAATTGAGTTTTCTGATCTTCTCTGGATGATAAACAATAGGAGCATCTAAAAGGACATCCGCGTGAACTTTCATAATAGATGTATTTATTTTTTAATGCAATTAAATCTTCTTTTTCATAAGGGAAATCAATTTCTTTAAACGGCGGATTTTTAATAAATATCTTTTTTGACGTAGGATTATTTTTTATAATATGGCTAATTGCCGATTCGCCCTCACCGATGATTACATGGTCAATAGAGGGAAATTCATTTAACCAATAATCCGCATTGTAGCTTACTTCCGGTCCACCAACGATAATTTTGGTGTTCGGTAGTATTTTTTTTATCTCTTTTAAGATATATTTTATTATGTTTGAATTCCATATATACACCGAAAATGCCAGTATATCGGGTTTTTTATTATGTATTGCGGATAGAATATCAAGAGTGTTAAGGTTTATGTTCAGCTCTAAAATTTCTACATTATCATTTATTTTTTTTATATAGGTTTTTAGATAATATACCGCCGGATTTGAATGTGTCCAGCGTGCATTGATAGCTACCAAAAGTATTTTTTTCATTTAACCGAACATTTTTATTGCCATTTCCAAATCTTGTGGGAAATCAATTTCTATGCAGGGAATATCTTTTGTGGGAACGGCTTTTAAAACCACCTCTTTTGCCAATGTATTTACCGCATATTCAAAAAATGTGGTATAACCTATTTCTTCGTCCAATGCTTTTTTAAGATGTTTTATAAATGCGGGTAGAATATTTTTATTAAATTTTCCCACACCGATAAATTCACCCACACATTTTTCCAAAGGAAGTTTTTTGCCGATTTCAAGGATTCTGTAATCTTTATCAATAATCATTTTAACTTCTTCTTCACCGCATTTTTTGGTTTCCAAAAGTAACTGACTATATTCGGAAGGTTCGGAGATCAGCGTTAGAATTTCAGGTTCAAAAACCACATCCGCATTGAAATAGATAAAGTCATCATCAAATTCCGAAGTTGTGAGATACAAAGAATACAGAGTATTTGTCTTATCGTAAATATCATTCTTTTTAAAAACAACGTTTTCGTTATCTTTCATAATCGAAAGGATATAATTTTTTAGAAAATCTTCTCTAAAACCCAAAACGAAAACAAAATCTTTTATTCCTACCAATCGGCAAGCATCAATTTGTCTTTGTAAGATTGTTTTTTCACCTATTTTAATCATACATTTTGGCAATCCGGCAGAAGCCTCTTGCAATCTTTTACCTTTACCGGCGGCTAATATAATGGCTTTCATTTTTACCTCTTTATTTTAATAAATTGTTTAACTCGTTTTCCAAAGTAGCATTAGAAGGGCGTAGTGCATCCGATTCTATAATTTTTCCCTGTTTATCGAGCAGTATAAAATGCGGTATGCTTTCAATATGATATTTTTTTATAAAATCGGAATCCCAGCTATTATCTGCAAAAAGTTGATACCAAGTCATATCATGTTTTTTTACAAAATCTTTCCATGCGATATAATTTTTCTTTCTATCAACGGAGATACTCACGAACTTTATGGGTTTATCCTTGAATTTTTTAACTAATTTTTTAAGATATGGTATTTGTCCTTTGCATGGACCGCACCAAGTAGCCCAAACATCTATATATACATAGTTACCTCTCAAATCGGATAATGAGACATTTTTTCCGTTAATATCGGTGTAACTGAAATCGGGAGAGGGAGAACCGGGTTTTAATAAAGAAAAAATTTGATAATTTTCTTTGATTTCGCGTTTGATGTTTTCATCCGTTGCTATGGATATGGCAAGATTGTTTATTTTATCGAAATTAGTATTACGCGGAGCAATGAAATTGCTCAAAGCGAGAGCGATAAAATCTTTTATTCTGCTATATTTTATGGATTTTATTTTTTTTGAAAGATAGTCAAACTTTGTATCATCTTCTTGCAATGTTCCGGCTATGTAATCCGATAAGAACATCCTATATTCGGAAATGTTATCAAAAGCGTCTATATCATCAAGAGGAGCTTTGGAAAGGGGAGCTAAAAATTGTGAGGATACCGTAAATGAATGATTGCCGGTAATATTGCGGTGTAATCTTTGATAATCTTTTATCATAATAAGGTAATTGTAATAAATATTTTTCTTCTCGTGTTTGTAAAAGTTTTTTTCTTTTTTAAGTTTTTTTAAATCGTTTTCTTTATCCTTTTTAAGGGATTTGAGTAATTTTAAAAATTCGGTTTCATTTAAAGCGAACGTTTTATAAAAGTTATCGTAAAAGTTCTTTCTATCGGTGCGTTTCTTCTTGGTAAGATAGTTGTTTATATCACTTAAATCACCGGAAAAATTTATAGTATTCAGTAAGTCTTTATCATCATATTTTATCGTTATGTTACAATCCTTTTTCAAATAAATATCTGTAAAAGATTTCGGAGTGCTAAAATTGTAGTAACCTTCATTGGTATTAATAGTGTCTTTAAAAGTTCCGTCGGTATTTATTTTAATTTTTTTAATTACTTTTCCGTTACCTTTTATTGTGGATAAATCTTTCGTATAGATGGTGATAGTATTTTCTGATAAATTGGAAACCCTTCCTTTTAATAACACCAAAGAATATAAATTATTTAATAGCAACAGAGAAAAAAACATTGAGAATAAAACCTTTTTCATAGACAAATCCTTTTTGTAAATTTTTGTCAGTAATTTAAATAAGCGTTATTTGTCAAAAAAATAATAAAGGGGATATGTTAAAATTTGTAACTTTTCCTCAAAAATCACTTTATTTTGATATCCGAATAAAATCATTGACTTTAAAAAACGGAAAACAAATTTAGGAATAAATTTACAAGGATGTAAAAAAATAAAGTAAATAAGGATTTTTAATATGAATAACATACCTAATTACGATACAACACCGCAGGAAAAATTTCAAGCGTTGGAAAATATGAAAAAGGTGCTTGAAGATAATTTTGTTACTTTTGCGCAGATACTTTTTGAAATAAAAAGATCTAAGGCGTATAAACACAAAGGATACAAAAATTTTAAGGATTTTATCGAGCAGGAATATAATATGACCAATGCTTTTGCTTCCAAACTGCTTTCCACTTACGAAATTTTTATCGAGGAACTTGACATAGACGAAACATCGGTAAAAGAAATAGGTTTTGATAAACTGGCAATGATAAAACCTTTGGTAAAAAATTCTTCATACGAAGAAACCGAGGAATGGATACAGAAAGCCGAAAATTTAAATACCACCGATTTAAGAGAGGAAATTAAAAAAGAAAGAGAACGGAAAAAAGAAAACCAAAAAACCGAAAAGGATATTTTGATAGAACAATTCAAAGAAACTATGGTTACCTTTTTTAATTGCAATTTCAAAGAACTTATGTTCAAAATGGCACTATATTTTCAGGATCAGGATTTGGAATCGGTGAAGGAGCGGATTAAATTAAAAGAAAGACAATTCAAAGAGAAAAAAGATCCGGAGGTAATATAGGAAAATTGGTATATCAAATCTTTGCCAAAAAAACATCAAAGGAGTGAAAAATGAAAGAATTAAAACTATTATGGGTTGACGATGAAGTTGATATGCTAAAACCGTTTGTGATCTTTTTAAATTCGAAAGGATACAAAGTTGATACCGTTTCAAACGGAGCTGATGCATTATCTATGATTTTAACCGATAACTACGATTTGATTTTATTGGATGAGATGATGCCCGGAATGGACGGCTTAACCGTTTTGAAAGAAATAAAAAAGATAGATTCTTTCTTGCCGGTGGTAATGGTTACCAAAAGCGAAGAAGAAGGCATTATGGAAGATGCCATCGCCTCACAAATAGCGGATTATTTAATTAAACCGATTAATCCTAATCAAATTATTATCACAATAAAAAAAATCTTCCAAGCCGACGAAATAAAGAGAAATCGAATCGGACAGGATTATGCAAAATTTACGCAATACTTAAATAATGAAATATTGAATAACCCCGATTATAACAAATGGATGGAAATTTACGATAAAATAACCGAGTGGGATATTAAAATTGACGAATTGAATGACGAATCATTGGCTCAAACCCATTTTTTGGAAAAACTTAATGCAAATCAGGAATTTTCAAAATATGTAAGAGAAAATTACAAAAACTGGTTGCAATCCGATGATTCACCGGTTTTTTCTTATGATATTATTTCCCAATACCTAATTCCGGAAATTGAAAAAAGTAATGGTAAACCCATCTATTTTATTGTGTTGGATTGTATGAGATTGGATCAATTCAAAGTATTTTTGCCATATATTCACGATCTTTTCGAGCTGGAACAAAATACATACTATTCCATTTTACCCACAGCCACACCTTATTCCAGAAATTCCATTTTTAGCGGAATCTTACCCTTGGATATTGAAAAAAATTTCCCGGAATTTTGGACGGATCCTTTTGATGAAGAAACCAGCAGAAACAGAAATGAACATCAACTTATGGAATATCATCTGGACGACTTGGGATACGAAGATATTAAAACAACTTATGTGAAAATATTCAACGTTGAAGAAGGCAATTTTGTGAATAGAAAAATACAATCGTGGAAAAATAATGATGTAGTTGTGTTGGTTTATAATTTCCTTGATTTGTTAGCTCATCATCGTTCCAAAAGCAGTATTTTGCAAGAAACAATTCCCGACGATTCGGCTTTAAGAGCATTTTCAAAGCATTGGTTTTTGCATTCCACATTTTATGAAACATTAAAAAGAATCAAAGAAAGCGGTTCGAAGATTATTCTAACTACCGACCACGGATCTATCAGGGTAAATCGTTCTATAATTGTGGCGGGAGATAAAGAAACCACACCGACTATCCGTTATAAACATGGCAAAAATCTTAAAATCAACGATAAACACACTTTTTTTATGAAAGATCCTACGGAATTCGGTTTACCGCGTCGTAGCATTATTGATAATTATGTTTTTGCCACGGAAGATTATTTCTTTGTTTATCCGAATTATTTTCATCAATTTCAAAAACAATATGCAGGCACATATCAACATGGTGGAATATCCATGGAAGAAATGATTTTGCCTTTGGTGATAGGAACGCCGAAAAATGATTAAAGAAATCGTCTTACAAAGCATAAATGATACGAATAAGTTAGCCGAAGAAATTTCCAAAAAATTATCGGTAGGTTCGGTGGTGGCTTTGTATGGTGATTTGGGAAGCGGGAAAACCTATTTTACTTCACAACTTTGCAAATTTTTAGGAAGTGATGATATTGTAAGTAGCCCCAGCTATCTTATTATGCACGAATATAGTGCCAAATATCCGATTTATCACCTTGATTTATATCGATTGTCTTCGGAAGAAGAGGTTTTGGAATTGGGGTTGGACGAGATATTTGAAAAAGGCGTTACAATTATCGAATGGCCGAAATTAGCCGAATTTATTTTGCCGAAAGATACTATAAAATTGTATTGGAAAATTCAATCCGATAAACGAATTGTAAAAATGGATTTGCCCGCATAAGCGGGCTTTTTTTATCTGATTATTAAAAAAAGATTTAACATTAATAAAATGATGATAATGATATTTCCCCAAAAAATTCTGTTTTTCATCTCATCCAAAAGCATTCTGTTTTTTTCTATTTTGTCTTGCATTTTGATAATTAGATGCTCAAGATTATGAAAGTTGTTATCAAACTTATCGATTTTTTTTACTTTTCTTATGTTTTCAAAATCCTGAATAAAATGCTTCATTAAATCAAAAAATAATTTTACCAAATTTGAAATTATCGGATTAGAATTTTTTTCTTTTTTCATTATATCTTCTCCCGTTATCTTTTTTATGCTTAATAAAATTTTCCTATATTTTATGTCAAATACAAAAAACTTTTGGAATTTATTTGAAAGAAAAAAGTAATCTAAATGTTTCGTAAAAAGGATAGAAAAAAATTGTTTTATTTGATGATAAATTCTATAAGATTATGAAAAAAATAAATAAATACTTTACGAATTGGCACGGTATAAAAAAAGGAACAATATTTTATCGGAAAGGATTTGAGATGTATAAGTTGATTTTATTTGATATGGACGGTACGTTGTTCGATTTTAAAAAGTCCGAAAAAATAGCTTTCGGGCTAACCTTCGATTATTTTAATAATCATAAAATTTCCCAATATCATCATATTTTTGAAAAAATTAATCTGGATTTGTGGAAGCTTTTGGAACGAAATGAAATAACACCGAACGAGTTAAGGGTAAAAAGATTTAGAGATTTTTTGATAGAAATTAATTCCGATTTGAATCCGGTGGAAGTGGCAAAGAAATATATCGATTTTTTATCCGAACAAAATCATTTGATAGAAGGTAGCGAAGAAATTTTAAAAAAGTTATCAAGTGCGGAAATTACCAAATCTATCATTACAAACGGATTGGCGGATGTGCAATATAAAAGATTAAAAAAATCGTGCGTAACAAAATATTTTGATAAAATTTTTATATCGCAGGAAATAGGTTTTGCCAAACCGCATATAAATTTTTTCCAATATGTTTTTGATGCGTATCCTCACATAGAAAAAGAAGATATTTTGGTGGTGGGGGATAGTCTTTCGTCTGATATTCAAGGAGCAAAAAACGCTTCCGTTCATTCTGTATGGTTCAATCCCTCTCGATTAAAGAACGAATCGGTTTTACCCGATTATGAGATTAGAAAATTATCCGAACTATTGGAGATAATAAAAAAACCCGAAGCATAAAACTTCGGGCTTTGAAAGAATTTTATTTAAAATCCTTCATTTCTTTGTCGAATTTGTCTATATAGCTTTTATAGACCTTAAACAATGTTGTTTCGTTATCATCTTTTTTAAGAATGTATTTACTTTTGTCATCTTCGATAACGGTGAATAAAACCGTGGTGCCGTTTGATAATTTGAGTTTTATTTGAGCATACGGTTTTTGGAATTTGTCTTTATAATCATCATATTTGTTATCAATAAAATCAGCGGCAGTAAGGTTTGACAAGGTGGAAAGCATACTCGATAATTTTCCGTTTGTCTTTTTTACGTTCAAAGTTTTTTTACCCGATTGATATTGCCTAACACTGTCTTTGTATGTGAAAGTATAATTATTATCTTTTATCTTCACACTAAATTCGTCTATTTCTTCCTTAGGTGTTTTGAAAACGGTTCTGTCTCTCCAAGATTTGACATCGGGTTTCACATTCCAGTAGATGTTTTTTTCCAATTGATAAATTTTGTTTGAATCGTATCTTCGAGCGTTGCAGAAATTGTAGTTTTTGCTTTTTCCTATGATAACATCGTCCAAAAGTTTACCTGAGGAGGTATAAAATTTTATTCTGTATCCCAAACTGTCACTAACGTTGTATTTATCGAATTTTTCTTTTGATTCCGATATCGGCAAGTTGGAAGTTTTTACATTAAGTGCTTTCATAATATCATCTATTTTACGTTTTTGAACTTTATATTTCACGGGGTAATCAAGCGTCCATTTGTCGCCGTTTTTCACAACTATCAAAGTATCGTCTTTTGAGGAGATAACCACCTTTGCGAGTTTTGTGGAATCCGCTTTAAAGAAGTTAATTTTCTTTTCGGTATGATTGTTTACTTTTGTGTAAATAAACAAGGCTAAAAGAATTACAAGGATTATTAGGGATGCAAGATTTTTTTTATTCATATACCTCTCCTATATGTTTTCTTCTTTTTAATTCGGCTTTATATCTGAAAATACCGAACAAAATCAAAAGAATGGATGATAAAAGAACATTTATCCACTTCACGATTCTTCTACCGGAAGGTGTAAGTTCTTTAAGCGGTTTGTATTGAATTTCTCTTGATCTTAAACCGATAAGAATGTCATTTCCCGTAAGATAATCCACGCTGTTCAAACAAAAATCGATATTGGAAGGATTTTTGCCCGCTCCTAATTCCGTGATAAAATCACTATCGGAAACCACAATGATTTTGGTATCTTTTGATTCTTTTGTTGCGTCTTTATAAGAGTCGTTATCGGCAAAATAGCTTTTAAATTTACCTTCGTATATCGCCGCCAAAATTTTGGAATGCTCTTTTAACATCGAATTGAGATCTTTGTTCATAAATTGCATATAACCGATGTCATATCTTGGCGCGGGAATAATTCCCGAATGATCGGACGAATAAATAAGAGGAGTAAATGTAATCTCTTTGGAAATATTTGTAGAATCTATCGGTGATGCAAAAATAAATTGAAGCTGGTCCAGTCGTTTTACTATTTCATTGTTTTTATTAACTTTGTTTGCAATGATAAGCGGCGGATATTTTACAGGTGTAGCGATTGAAAAGAATCCCGCTCTTCTCTGTATTTGAATGGAATTACATTCCGCATCGGTAACTATGGTTTTTTCTATTTTTATTCCGTAATGAGCCAATAAATCAAAGATATTGGATTTAATCGGTTTTGCGGTTTGTTCTTGGAGGTTGGCATCCACGCCGTCTTGGAAAATAAGTAAATTTCCGCCGTTCATAACGAATTGATCCAAATTATAAAGTTGCTTGTCATCCAAAGAATCTTTCGTGCCTGCAAAAATTAGCATCTTCACATCTTCATTAATCTTTGAATTGAGGTCGGTATTTTGAATTTCGTAGTTTTTTGAGAGCATTTCTCTTAATGTTTGATAATTATTGGAAATTCCGCGAAGTCTTCGCATCATTGCCTGAACGTCGGGATCTTCTTTTGAATACAAAGCGATTTTGATCTGACCGATGGAAGTTATTTTTTTTATCGTGCTGGTAATGTCATATTCCAAACCTTGCGTATTTTGAACCAGAGGAATAGTTTCGGTTTTTCCTTCATATAAAAATGCCAAACCCAAATACACTTTTTTCACAACAAATTCGTCATGTTCGGCAACTCTCATTGAAACGGGTTCAATTCTGTTTTTTCTTGCTTCGTCTTGTAATTTCTTTTCATCGGAAGGGTCGATAAATTCGAAACGTAGTTTACCATGTGAATAAGCTTGATATTCCGACAAAAGATCTCGAACAAATCTTCTGGTATCAGCCAATTGATCAGGTAAATTTTTTGTAAAATAGGCTTTTATTACCAGTCTGTCATCAAGGTTTTTTACCACTTCTTTACTGGCTTTGGACAATGAATAAATATGTCCTTTTGATAAATCTATTCTATAAAAAATGGATAATGATACCAAATTAACCAACAAAATTATTATCAAAAAAATGATTAAACCCGATATATTTTTATTTTTCTTCATCTTGAACTCCTATTTCCATTTTCTATTGTGCAAAACATATTCGGCTAAATATAAAAACAAAACGATAAGAGAAACAAAATATACTATATTTCTGGTATCTATTACGCCACGGGAAATATTGGAAAGATGATAGCCGATGCTAATATATTGAAAAAATCCTACCAATGGTGCGGGTATAAAAATAAGCGAATATTGAATAACATACAAAAAAGCAATTATGAAAAAGCTAATGATAAATGCCACGATTTGGTTATTTGTAAGTGTGGATGTAAATAATCCTATGGCGCTATAAACCGCTCCCAATAATAATAATCCGAAATAACCGCAGAATACGGCTCCGAAATCTATGTTTTTACCCAGAATAATTATTGTGAATAAATTGGGAAAAGTGAGAAGTAATGCGATAGCTATCAAAGCTACGGAAGCCCAAAATTTTCCCATTATGATTTCTTTGCCTTTTATCGGTAAAGTTGCCAGTGTTTCTATGGTTCCCGTAACTTTTTCTTTGGCTATCAAGCCCATGGTTATTGCAGGTATAAAAAAGATATAAACGATAGGTACCACATTAAAAAGCGAACGCATTTCGGCTGTTTTGTTAATAAAAAGCGGACTTGCAAAAAACCAGCCGCTTATAACAAGAAATATAACCAAAATTATATATGCTGCGGGTGAATCGAAATAACCTTTTAATTCTTTTTTCATTATTATATTGGTGTAGCTCATTGTTTTCCTCCGTCTTCAATGGTAAGATTTCTAAATACATCTTCCAAACTGAATGTAACTTTGTGCATTTCCAAAATTTTCCAAGGTTGTGTTTTTATAAAATCATAAATTTCCGCTCTGATGTCCGTTTCTTTGGGATATTCCAAAATCGTTTTTATCACGTTATTATTTTCTTCCAAAGATACCAATGAAAGATTTTGAATATTTTGTGTAAGCAATTGGATTTGATCTTTTGGTGCCATAAGTTCGAGATGAAGTCTGTTTTTATTTTCCAGACCGCTTTGTAGCTCTTCTTTGCTACCGTCTGCTACAAGCTTACCTTTGTTTATAATGACAATTCTTTCACACACGGCTTGAACTTCTTGCAATATATGACTGGAAATGATAAGAGTTTTTTCTTTGCCGAGTTCTTTTATAAGTTCTCTTATTTCCACAATTTGATTGGGATCCAAACCGTTTGTAGGCTCGTCCAGAATCAGGATTTTGGGATCATGGATAATAGCTTGAGCAAGTCCTGTTCGCTGTCTATAACCTTTTGAAAGAGTGTGAATTGGTTTAGAAATTACACCGTGCAGTCCCGTTTTGTCGATAACTTCGTCCAGTCGCTGTTTAAATCTTTTTTCGGATAATCCTCGGATGTTTGCGATAAATTTCAGATAATCGTAAACTATCATTTCTTCGTATAGCGGATTTTGTTCGGGTAGGTATCCAATCATTTTACGAACTTCAATGGAATGGTCGATAATGTTATAATTATCAACGAAAATATTCCCTTCGGTGGGTTCCAAAAAACATGTAATCATTTTGAGAGTGGTTGATTGCCTGCTCCGTTGGGACCCAAAAAGCCTAGTATTTCACCGTCATTTATAGTAAAATCAAGATGATCTACGGCTCTTAAGCTCCCGTAATCTTTTACCACATTGTCGATTCGAATCATTTCCAATGCCTCCGTTGTAATAATTTTTTATATAAAATTTAAATGTGAAATTTCTTTAAAATTACAAAAATTTTTTTCCTTATTTTTTACTCAACAATTTTTTTGTCACTCTTGGCTTTTGATTGTTAAAAAAATATTCTTATCTGTTAAATTGAAAAACTTTAAAAAAATAAACTCCCGGAGACATTAATCTGCCGTCGAGAGATTTGCCATTCCAAATGTATGTATTTTCGCCTTTTTGCGGATGTTCTATCTTTATTTCATTTATTTTTGTAGCATCATCGTCAATAATTTTAATCAAAGCGGGTTTGGTGGAATTCCACTTGAATTTTATTTTTCCCACAAATTGTTCGTTATTCAAATCATATCTTAAAAAGAAGAGTTTATAATCCGATTTTTCGAGTAAGGTTTTTTTATTTTTTTCAAAAGCTCCTATATCTATGGAAGCGCCGGAAATTCTTTTGTTTTGTGCCAAATCATAATCTTTTAAGATATTTTTAACGAATTTATTGTTTCCCGCATCTATCGCGGGTGAATTATCTGCCAAAGAAAAAGGATTTTTTCCCGTTAGATTAAATTTCGGATTGCCGAAAATCACATTGTCCATTTCGATTTTATCGAGGTAGTCGGATACATCACTCTTTTCTATAATTGAATTTTTAATTTGCATTGTGGTTTCTTTGGAAAGCATAAAATTATCGTTTTCTCCCGCCACATTACCCCAAACGATGGAATTTATCACGGTTAATTCCGATTTGTCGGCTGTGCAAATAGCTCCACCGAAGTTTGCATTATTTGCGCTTATTGTGTTATTAATTATTGTTACCGTTGCATTTTTTATATTTATTGCTCCACCGTTTGAAGCTCCGTTTTTGTCAATTAGACATCCCGAAAGTGTGAGATATGAATTTTTATCTACAAAAATAGCTCCGCCGTAATAATCGCTATTGTTTTTTTCAAATACGGAATTATAAATTTTTACAAAAGATTTTGCGGATAGAACAATGGCACCACCCAGATAAGCGGCATAATTATGCTCAAATCTACAATTTTCGATAATAACGTTTGATGCGAAAATCGATATTGCGCCTCCGTAGTTTGCTCTGTTTGAATAAAAGCTACAGTTTTTTATTTCCACCGATTTTGAATTATTAATAGTAAGAGCGCTTTTTTCCGTTTTGTATTTGGGATTATGTGTATTTGCATTAAAAAAATTACAATATTGAAAAACGGATTTGTTTTCTACCTGATTATCAAAAATAGTAATTCCGTTCCAGCCGGATTTTTTTAAAGTTCCTATAAAAATTGAGTCGTTTTGAGTTCCGATAGCTTTGATAGTGCCTTTTACTTCCAAGCCGATATTACCTTGGAAAAATATGGTAACGCCGGATTCTATTATTAAAATGCTATCTTTGGGAACAAGACTGTTTTCCGAAATATAAAAAGGGGATAGGTCTTTTGTTATTTTTCCGGATAGAATAAAAGGTTTTTCGGAAGAAAATAAAGAGGATACAAAAAATAATGCTATTACAAAAGTTAAATATTTTCTCATTACATCGGGATAACGGTACGTTTTTCTATTTTTTCTCTTCTGTCCGCTCCTTTTCTTCTTTCGCCTTTTCTGCGTTCAAACGGTACGGGTATATTCACTTTTCTTCTTTCGCCTTTTCTTCTTTCGTGATAACGTCTTTCGATTTTTTCCACAGTGTCTTCCGATACTTTCTTTTTTTCTTCTTCCATAAAAAACCTCCAACTATATCTTGGAATTTGAATAAATTTTACAGAATCCTTTTGTAAATTTTATAAATTTTATTTTATCGTTTTTTGTCAAAACCTTTTTTATTTGCCGAAACAATAATCACTTGTTTTAGAGCTTTCACGTTGTTAAAGGTTACAAAAAATAAATGATTGTTTGCCGATAATGTGTTTTACCTGTTTTGTGAAAAAATTAAAATTAACTTTCTTTAAAATTCTTTTAAAGCTTTTTATCATCAATATAATAAGCGGTATTTTTTCTTGACAATAAAACATCTCTTAAATGTTTAAACATTCACTCGAAAATAAAAAAAGATGAATAGGATAAATAAAGTGGATAAAACCGAAAAAGAAAAATTTAATTATGAATATTATAAAAAAAAGGTCGAGAGCAAAAAATTTTATATAAAATACATAAAAAGACCGATGGATATTATTATTACTTCCGTTTTGATTATATTGGCATTACCTATTTTTATTATCACGGCAATCGCCATAAAATTAACCTCCAAAGGACCCGTTTTTTTCATTCAGGAAAGAATCGGTTACAAAGGAAAAATGTTTAAATGTTATAAATTCAGAAGTATGTATATAGAACACCAACAACCGGATTCAAATCATTCCAATCCCGAACATTACACCCAAAAAGGTATATTGATGAAACATAAAAACGATCCCAGAGTTACTCCGGTTGGAAAAATCATTAGAAAAACCAGCATTGATGAATTACCCCAATTGTTTAATGTTATCAAAGGCGATATGAGTTTGGTCGGTCCGAGACCAGTATTGGAATTTTTCCAAAGACCGGTTCCCGAATTTTCAAAAATAAGAACTCTTGTCCCGCAAGGATTAACCGGTTATTGGCAAGTAAAAAACAGAGCAAACAGCTCTTCAATATATCATATGGTGGATTTTGATCTTTATTATCTTGAACACATTTCTCCGCTTTTGGATTTAAAAATTTTGTTTGAAACGGTTTCCGCCGTTATAAAAGCCAAAGGAGCTTATTAGATTATAATTTTCCTCCCTGCAATTCTTTTATCTTTTTCATAAGGTATAATAAATATCTTTGTTTCTTTGTATATTTCAAAGCTAATTTATAATATTGAAGTGCGGTATCTTTTTCGTTGTTTTTTTCATAAATTCGTGCCAATCTGAAATACGGTTCTTGATTTTCGGGAGAAATTTTAATAGCGGCTTCATACATCAATTTTGCATCGGCTTCAAATCCTTGATTATAGAAAAAATGAGCCAAACCTATATAAGCATTGTATTCCGAGCCTAATCTTTTGGAAATTTTTGAAAAAATGTCTTTTTTGATTATGTTTTTGTCTTTTACCAAAAGGTATCTTGTAAAAAGTACTTCGGGATGATCGGGCATAAATTTTATGGCTTCTTTTAGGCAGGCTCTGGCTTGGTCTTTGTTGCCTTTTTTGTAGGCTTTAATGGTTTGTCGGAGTTCGTTTTCCACCGGTATTATAGCATAATTTACTTCATTATCATCTACGGTGATATACAAAAAGTGATAAAATCCTCCGTTTGCATAATCTTTTGAATACAAGGGCGCTCCCGCTCCTCCCGTTATAATCTGATGAATACCGTTTATAAATGAATTATTATAGATATGAACATGTCCCGCAAAAACCGTTTCAACATTTTTATCTTTGAATAATTTTACCAATTTGTCTCGTTCTTCGGGAAATTTATCCAAGCTGGAACCGATATGATGAATTTTTGGATAAAGAGGATGATGAATAAATACGAAAATGTGTTTATATTCTTCTTTGTTAGCTTTGTTCAATTGTTTTTTTAGCCATCTGTATTGTTTACCGGCAATTTGATATTTAAATCCGGGTTCATTTGTGTTTAGTATGATAAAATATGAATTATTATAAGTAAAAGATTGATAAGTTTTTTTGAAATATTTTAAAAATATCGGTTTTAATTCTTTTTCGTCCGTTTCCTCATGATTACCCGGAGCTATATAAAGCGGTATATATTCAATAGATTTGGAAGCATCCAAAAAATCCCGATACATTGAATCTATTACTGCGGGATTATCATCATGTCCCGCGATAATATCTCCCGTGGAAACAATAAAATCGGGTTTCAAATCCGCTATCTGTTTGGTAATTTTGTAATAAATATAGGGTTGATATTTGTATGACGGTCTGTTATCTCCCATTACCACAAAATGAAAAGGTTTTGCAAATAGCGATATAGCTATAAAAATAAGGATGAAAGTAAAAAATTTTCTCATAAATCCTCCCTGCTATTTGAGTAATAGTTTTACCGGTTCCAAACCTAGCGCCGAGCCTTGTTCGATAGCTTTTAAAATAGTTCCGCCTCCGGTAAAGAGATAAAATTTATCATTTTTTAAAGCATCGCTGTAGATGTCCGGCAAAAGATTTTTAAATTCTTGCAAAGTATCCCCGCCGCCAAGGAATTTATTTGCACTCACGTTTTTATCAAGCATCATATCCAAGGCAATTGTACCTTCGGAAAAATTAGGTGTGTAACCCATAACTGCGTTTACAAAAATGGTTTTTGCATTCATCAAGGCTTTTTTCACTTCTTTGTTCATAAATGATTTTGCATCCACATCCAATACATAATTTAGTTGTGCATCGGCTTTTAGTTCATAAATGTTATGAGTTCTGTAATGACCTTTTTCCTTTTTCTCAAGAAAATCGGATTCTATGATGTAGGGAAGTTCTATTAATTTTTGAGGATATTTCTCTGTGAGTTTTACGAATTTATGAGCATCTTTTATGTCTTCTTCGGTAATGCCTTTTATTTTAAATCCGTATTTTGCGCAAAGATAGGCATTATAGATAACTCCTCCGATAATCAAATAATCGGCTTTTTCAAGAAGTGAATTGAGCGGACCTATTTTGGTATCGAATTTTGAACCGGCAACTACGGCTGTCATCGGTCGGGTAGGTTCTAAAACTCTGTGCAAGTTTTCTATTTCTTTTTGCATCAAAAGTCCGGCAAAAGCCGGTAAAATCTTTGCCACTCCCACGGTGCTAGCATGCGGTTGCCAAGAACCGAAAGCATCATTAACAAAAATATCGGACAACGAAGCCAAATCTTTGGAAAATTTTTCTCTTAAATCTCCTTTGTCTTCTTCACCGTAAAACCATCTGGTATTGGGAAGATATAAAATATCCGAAATGCCGTTTTTCAAGTTAGTTAATTTTTTGTTCGTATCGATTAGGTCGCTTATTGTTTCGGCTTTTTCCACATCAAAATCAATTGTTTCGATTTTTAGATTTAAGATGCTTTTTAGATATTCAATAACGGGTTTTACAGAAGTTTCTTCCGAAACGGTAATAAAGCCGGTTTTTTTATCTTTCGGTCTTCCCACATGAGTCATTAAAACGGGTTTACCGCCTTTTTCCAAAATGTATTTTATGGTTGGAATTGATGAATCAATTCGATAAGTATCTTTTATCTTTCCTTTTTTTACAACATTATGATCGACGCGAACCAAAACTACTTTACCTTGTAAATTCACATCTTGAATTTTCTTTAAATTTTCCACTTTTCCTCCTGTTTATCGTTATATATCAATTCTTTTTAAGATTGAGAAAACCTTTTTGGTTTGATATGAAATCTTGTCAATCTGCTTTATCGGGACAATACCTTTTATGGAATTTGTAATAAATGCTTCTTCAAAATTTGGTAATTCGCTGTAATGAATTTTCTTTTTTACCACGCTAAAACCATCAGGTAATGGATGTTCGATTAAAAAATTTCTTATAATTCCTTCGAGAATAGGAAAATTATCCGGCGGTGTAAATATTCGTTTATCATAGATAAGAAAGATATTTGAAAAAGTCGCTTCCAGAAGGTAACCGTTTTTATCCACAAAAAGTATATCGTCCGTATTTATTTTTTTGGCTTTGTTATGATAAAATAAATTTTCGGTGTTATCAAAAAGTTTATATTTGTAGTTTTGGGAATTTCTTTCAACAACGGCGGTTTTAAGTCTAATGGGATGCTCTATCGTATCAAGCTCCGAGAGCATTATTACACATTTTATTCGAGATGGGTTGTAAAATATGATTTTAATTCGTGCTTTGTTTCTATTGTTTATTTGGATTAATTGTTTTATGATATGCTCAAAATTGTATTCAATGAAATCAAAATTCAAATATTTCGCGGTATTTTTTAATCTTTCAATATGTTTATCCAAAAAATATATTTTGTTGTTTTCAAATTTTAATGTGGTAAAATACCCTTTGTAAGAATCAAAAAGATGTGGTAACAAATCGGGGATTTCTTTATCTTCTACAAACATTCCGTTATAAAAAACTATCATAATTTAACGCCTTGGCTATGGATTTTAACTTTATTTTATATTCTTCATATTCATTTTCCGGATTGGAATCAATTGTTATTGCTCCTCCGGAATTAAAAACAATTTGCCCGTTTTTTATCATCATTGACCTGATTACAATATTGGAAATCATATAATTTTTGTTCATCAACACGACAGAACCGGTATATAAATTTCTTTTATATTTTTCTAATTCGCAAATAATTTCCATAGCTCGCAGTTTGGGACAACCCGTAATGGAGCCTCCCGGGAAAGTAGCTTTTATCAAATCGATTATATCGGAATTTAATTTGCCTGAAATTTCACCCACCAAATGATAAACGTTTTCATAAGCTTCAATATGACCTTTTGATGTTACTTTCACACTACCGAACTTGCACACTTTTCCAATATCATTCCGCAACAAATCGATAATCATATTTAGCTCTGCTCTGTCTTTTTGTGAATTTAATAGCGTTTTTCGATGCAGTAAATCTTCTTTTTCGGTTTTTCCGCGGGATATTGTTCCTTTTATCGGTGCCGTTTTTACCATTGAACCGTTTACTTCCAAAAATAATTCGGGAGAATTTGATAAAATGGTGGTGTCAAAATTTAAATATGCCGAAAATGGTGACGAATTAATTTTAAGCAAATTTTTAAATAGGGAATAGGAATCTCCTTCGAAATCGGCTTTTGTTTGCTGTGTGAAATTTACTTCGTAAATATCGCCTTCGTAAATGTAATCTTTTATTTTTTTTATTTTTTCAATGTATTCGGATTTTGTGTTTTCGTTTGTAAAATTATATGCCCGATATAATCCTTTTTTAAATTTTTGCTCTGAGAAAATCAAGGAATTTTCATCAAATTTTAGTTTGATTTGATAACATCTGTTTTTTCGATGATCGAAAACAAAATATTCATTATACAGCACAAATTCAAAGATTGGCATTTCGAAATTGTTTATATTTTCAATGTCAAATTCTTCTATTTCGTTTTTCAAATCATAAGACAAATAGCCTATCCAGCCTATCCTGTTTGCAGGTGACGGAAGATTCTTAAAATCGGTTATTTCAAGCATTTTTTTTAAAAATATCCAAATATTCTCTTCAAGAAATGTTGTTTTTTTCTCCGTTTGATATTTTATGATTTTGTTTTGATAGCTAATGATTGCGTACGGATTTTTGCCGATATAAGAAAATTTTGCTCGATTTGGATTAACAAATCCGGTTAAAAGTGCGTTGTATGACTGCTGTGAAATACTTTCAAAGAAAGTTACGGGTAATTGATATGGAATTTCTTTTATTGTGAAATCTTTAATCTTAATCATAGGTTAAAAAATTTTTGATAATTTCTTCTCCGTATTCGGTTAAAAACGATTCGGGGTGATATTGAATGCCGAAAACGGGGAAATTTTTCAGTTTAATTGCCATTATCACATCATCTTGAATTGATGTTGCATCAATATCGAAATATTTTTCATCAACCTTGCACATTAGTGAATGGTACCTTGCCACATTAAATTTATCGGGTAATCCTATAAATAGATTTTTATTCGAGTGGGTGATAAGCGAAACTTTTCCGTGAACGGGATAAGGCGAATGTAGAGTTTGTCCTCCGAATTCTTCGTTTATGCATTGCATTCCGAGGCAAATACCCAAAATAGGTTTGGTTTTGTAATATTTTTTTATGAGATAAAAATTTAAAGGATGATCCTTCGGTTTCATAGGACCAGGGGACAAAACCAGATAGTCATATTTATCGATATTTGCCGAAGTCAATTCGTAAGCTCTTTTTATTTCAATATGATAATCGCATACTTTGGCAAAAAGATGAGCCACATTGTAGGTAAAAGAATCCAAATTATCCAAAATCAATATGTTTTTACTCATCCAGTTTTGACGAAATAAAGTTTTTTATATCGAATATGTTTTTAGGATTAAATGATATAAGTTCGCTATCGGATTTTTTTCCCAGAAACACAATGTCACATTTTAATTTATTCAATAAAGGTAGCATATCTTTATCATCGGTCAAAAATATATCCGCTTGAATAATCGCCTGATAGTAATTCCAGAAATTTTCCACATCAATATGAGAATAATCGAAATCAATACTACCGGTTCGCCAAATTAAATACAGCTCCGCTTTTTCATACTGTTGAAGATTCTTTAATAATACTTCCACGGATTTTTCATTGGCGGAATTTTGAATATCAAAAATCAGAACCTTTTTGTTGTCTCTCTTTTCGGTTTTGGCTACTTTCTTCATTTGAAAAGATGTTTTTTCTATCCTCTTTGATAAAAATTCATAAAATACGTTAAGAAGTTGGTTTGAGTTTTCCGCAGACGGTTTGATAATGATATTTCCGGCATTGTTTATATCAAAAAAAATACTTTCGTTAAAAGTCATAAGTTCCTTTTCGATATTATGTGACGAATTAAAGTTTAAGAAAACGGAATATCTGTTTCCTTTTAAATCGGCATCGTCTGGTAATATGTGTTGGTTCTGCTCTTTTTTCATGTTTGCCACAAAATCGTAGTAGTATTTATCAATTAAATAGTAAACATTTTCAAAAATTCGATATAAGTTGTAGGTGTTTTCAATTTCGCTAATCATCTCAATCGGTTCATTCGAAAGGAATATGTAGAGAGATTTTTTTTCTCGAAGAACCAAATTGAAATTAATCTTTTCAAGATTTTCATCGTTATTAATAATATTATTCAGTAAATTTTTCATTATATTCCTCTAATCAATCGGGATTCTTACAAAGAAGGTTGTTTTATAATTTTTTTTGCTTTCGTGTTCGATTTTGCCGTTTAATTTTTTTAGAATTAAAGAGGCAATGGATAATCCCAGTCCCAAACCGCCAGAATCATACGCCAAATCACCTGATTTATGCATGTTAATATTTTTTGCTTCGTAGATTACATTATAAATTTTTTCGCTTTCGGATTTATCAATACCTTTGCCGAAATCGGTTACATAAATTACCAGAGTATCTTTGGTTATTTGCTCTTTTTCAAAAAGTGCCATTCTTGCGCCTACTATTATTTTTTTGCCATCGGCGGAAAATCTTACGGAATTGGACAAAAGGATTTTTAAAATATCAATTACCGCATTTTTATCAAATTTTAACTCATCGGGTAAATTATCGGAAAATTCCACTGAAAAAGTGAGTTTTCTTCCCGCTTCTTCCGATTTTCGTTTGATGTCATCTATTGTGCTACGAATTACGGACTTAATGTCATAATAATCATAATAAGGTTCATAATGTTCTTTGTATTTGTAATATTTATTAACCATTTCCATGAGATAGGAAATTCTATTGAATGATTGATACAAAATATCTATGTTTTTATTATGCACATCATTTTTTATCTCTTCGAGTGCGTATTGTATTTTTGTAAGTGGCGTGTTAAATTCATGGCTCAATAGTTTTAGGAAAAATA